>JAEUVI010000450.1 GCA_016787105.1 Chitinophagaceae bacterium
CAAGATGCAATTGTACAGATGAGGCCATATGCGAAAAAGCTGCAGGAAATGCTCAGCAACATTGTAAGTAATGCAGAAGGTGGTGCGGGTATGGCATTGGCATCAGAAAGACCAATAGAAAAAGTATTGCTGATTGTAGTAACAAGCGATCGTGGATTAGCTGGTGCATATAATACCAACCTGGTAAAAACAACTAAGGCCCTGATAGCAGAAAAATACAGCGAACAAAACAGGAAGGGAAATGTGATGATATGGAGTATTGGAAAAAAAGGATACGAGAATTTTATAAAAACCAATTACAAAGCGGACGCCACTTATAAAGATATTTTTCTGAACCTCACCTTTGAAGCAGTACAACAAGCTTCCGCCGCTGCGAGAAAAGCATTTGAAAATAAAGAATTTGATGTTGTTGAAATCGTGTACAGCGAATTTAAAAATGCAGCGACACAACGTTTTGTAGTGGAGCGTTTTTTACCGGTACCTAAAGTGGAAAAGAAAGACGGTGCTGCAAAAGCGGATTTTATTTTTGATCCTTCCAAAGAAGAACTGATTGCTGAATTGATGCCGAAGATTCTCAACACACAATTATATAAAGCAGTACTGGATGCAAATGCATCGGAGCATGGCGCCCGCATGACCGCGATGGACAAAGCCAGTGAGAATGCGAATGAAATGCTTCGGTCACTGAAAATTTCTTACAACCGCGCAAGGCAAGCGGCCATTACTACAGAGCTTACAGAAATTGTGAGCGGTGCGGCTGCATTGCAGGGATAAAAAACCTCCAAACCCCAAAAGGGGAAAATAGCAAATTCATTCCTTTAAACTTAATAACAGGAATGATAGTTGTATGTTGATAAGTGTGTTTCAAACTTCAATTTCCTGATTGTACTTTCGTTCGGTAGCGGTTATGCTATCGGATGCTGTTTTATTTTTTAATTGCCTGCTATAAAAAATTTGTATAGCAAGGCTCAAAAGTCCCTTTAGGGATTTAGGGTTTATGGAAATTACTAACCTCATACCACATATCGAATCATTGATTTTCGCGGCAGATAAGCCTGTTACATCGCTGGAGATTACTGACTTGCTGAACAATGCGTTTGGTTTTATGGAAGATAAAATCACATTGGACCAGGTAGAATCTGCGCTGGAAGGAATCGTTGAGAAATACAATTCTGAGTTTTACCCGTTTCATGTACGCATGAGCGGAGGTGGCTGGCAGTTTCTCACTAAAAAGGATTTTCATAAAACAGTAGCACAACTGAACGGTGAAAAATTCCTGAAGCGCCTTTCTGCGGCTTCATTGGAAACACTTGCGATTATAGCCTATAAGCAACCGGTAACAAAAGGTGAAATAGAAGCTATACGTGGTGTGAGCTCCGATTATGCAGTTCAAAAATTACTGGAAAAGGATTTGATTATTATCAGTGGCCGCAACGAAAAACTGCCTGGTCACCCTTTGGTATACTCCACTTCAAAGAATTTTATGGATTACTTTGGCATTAACAACTCGGAAGATCTGCCGAAGATAAAAGAAGTATTGGCAGAGCAACTGGTGGAGCCAACGGTAATAAAAGATACGTTGCCTGAAGAAGAACTAAAGAGTGAAGGCACTGCTGAGGATGACGAGGCACTATTATCTGTAGCGGAGAACGGGGAACTTATTGATAATTCAGAAGAAGAGCAATAACAATTAATTTTAAGAAACTCTGTATACAGGCGTATCACCTTTTGGAACGGTGATACGCCTTTTTTATCTTCGCTCACTATGCCGGAAAAATTATCACAGGAACAATTATTGGAAATAGCAAAGGAGTTTGGTACGCCAGTATATGTATATCACGCGGAAAAAATAAAAGAACAGTACGAAAAACTGACCGAATCGTTTAAGAATACAAACACTGTTTTCTTTTATGCCTGCAAAGCACTTACAAACATTAATATACTGAAATATATCAGGTCACTTGGATGTAATGTAGACTGTAGCTCAATCAACGAGGTAAGATTGGCATTACATGCAGGCTTTTCGCCTGGCAATATTTTATATACCTCCAATGGCATAGCCTTCGATGAAATAGAGGAAGCAAAGGAACTTGGAGTTATCATTAATATTGATAGCCTTTCCAATTTGAAAAAATTCGGGCAAAAGTTCGGTCATAGCTACCCGGTAGGTATTCGCCTTCGGCCGAATATTATGGCCGGGGGCAACCTGAAAATTTCTACCGGGCATGATAAAAGTAAGTTTGGAATACCGGTAGAGCAGATTGATGAGATCCTTGCGGTGGTAAATAAATACAATCTTCATATTAAGGATTTACACATTCATACCGGCAGTGAAATTAAAGATGTGGATGTTTTTCTTCGTGGCATAGAAGTGTTGTTTCAGATTGTTCCTCATTTTCCTGATCTTGAATTTATTGATTTGGGCGGCGGATTTAAGGTGCCTTATATAGAAGGAGATAGCGAGACGAATATGCCATTACTTGCAGAAAAGGTTAAAGAAGATTTTGATCGCCACGCGGAAACAAAAGGGAAAAACTTTCAGATATGGTTTGAGCCTGGAAAATTTATAGTAAGCGAATGCGGTTATCTTATTTCGCAGGTAAATGTGATGAAGGAAACCGGCAATACTGTATTTGCAGGTATTAACAGTGGGTTTAATCACCTGATACGTCCCATGTTTTACGATGCTTATCACCGAATCGAAAATATCAGCAATCCCGGAGGCGCGGAAAAGATTTATACAATAACCGGCAATATCTGCGAAACTGACACATTCGCCAGTGATCGTAAAGTGGCGGAGATAAGAGAAGGCGATTATCTTGTTTTTTACAATGCCGGCGCTTATGGTTTTGAAATGTCTTCTAATTTTAATTCCCGCTACAAGCCTGCTGAAGTACTCGTGAAAGATGGAAAAGCTCAACTCATTCGCAGAAGAGATGTGTTTGAAGATCTTTTAAAAAACCAGCTTGAGATTATTTAGAATGTATATTTCCAGGTGATAGATAGCCCGTTTTTTAGCATATAATCTTTAAGTGCATATTATTTATTTCAAAAATGCAACGAATCCTCTGAAATAAAGTCTCTTTTATTGTTTCATGCTATCTTCCTATATTTAGTATGATCATTTATCTATTACAAAATAAAATTTTTTTCTATGCCAATAAGAATGACAGATGATCCGCAAGAACAAGATCAGTACAACGATGATCAGGGCGGTGGCGGTGGTGGCCGTTCAAATTTTCCGGGAGGCGGCGGTGGTGGCGGGCTTCTTTCGTTATTACCACTTCTGTTCAGCTTATTTAGAGGAAAAGGTATTATAGTCTTACTTCTTCTTGCTGTTGGCGCTTATTTCTTTTTAGGTAAAAGCGGCGGATGCAATATGACTGATGTTGCAAAACTCGCTACAGGTGGCTTTCTCGATCCGGAGCAATTTAAGAAAGCAGAAATATATGAACCTGTTTCAACGGATGATCCGAAAAATCCTCCTCTTCCTGAAGCTGTCAACCTGCAAAGGTTTGCTCCTGCTGTCGGCAATCAGGGCCAGCAGGGAAGTTGTGTAGCCTGGAGCAGTGCTTATGCGGCAAGATCAATTCTTGAATCAGCACGTACCGGAGTTCAGGGTGATCAGGTGAAATTTAGCCCTGCATTTTTATACAATCAAATAGGATTGGATGGTTGCCAGGGATCATATATTATACGTGCAATGGAATTTATGACCAATAAGGGTTCAGTTCCTTACGACCAGTTTCAGTATACCGATCAGGATTGCTCACGCCAACCCAGCGGCAATCTGCAACAGTTGGCCCAGCAATACAAGATGCGTGGTTTTAATCGTCTTACAGATGGCGATAACACGGAAGTGCTGGATTTATACGCAATCAAACAGCACCTGGCGCAAGGTGCACCGGTTGTAATAGGTATGATGGTAGGGCAAAGTTTTATGCAGGGTATGATCGGGCAAGATGTATGGCAACCTGAATCCGGAGATCGCGGCATGATGGGCTTTGGCGGTCATGCAATGTGCGTAGTAGGCTATGATGATAAAAAATATGGTGGATCATTTCTGCTAATGAATAGCTGGGGCCCAGAGTGGGGCAATAATGGTTTTGGTTGGGTTCGCTACGGCGATTTTAAGTATTATGTACGGGAAGCTTATGGTGTAGACCCGATGCAAAAAGTAGGTGCTGCGGCAAATGTTCCGCTCGCTTGTGAAATAGGCTTGATGCAGGTGGAGTTTGATGGAAAGAAAACCGTTCCTAAAAATAATATACCACTGCGGTTTTCAAGTGGTAATCGTTTTGAAACTACTTCGCCTGTACGCATCGGCAGTAAATTTAAAATTGAAATAAAAAATAGTACTGAATGCTATATCTATGTTTTTGGTAAGGAAACAGACGGCACTACTTATACACTGTTCCCTTATCCTACAAAAGAAGACCCGACAAAAACAAGATATTCTTCATTTTGCGGTATTACCGGTTATCGTCTTTTTCCAAAAGATAAAAGTATGACGCCAGACAGTATCGGTAGAAGAGATGAAATAGCAGTCGTAGTAAGTAAAGAAGAACTGGATTGGAATACAATGAACAAACAATTAAGCCAAAACCCGCAAACCGACTTATCAGCGCGATTAAATGCTGCGCTCGGTAGCAAAGCAATCCGTAATGTTCGGTTTCAAAGTTCAGGAAAAGGTATGATGCAGTTCCAGGTAGACAATGATAATGGCCAGGCGGTTGGTACAGTAGTTTCGATAGATAAACAATAACTGGTTCATAAAAAAATATGAATGCAATCTGATGTTACTGCTTTTATAAAACTCATGAAGCATCCTGTTAAATTCAGGTTGTTTCTTTTTGCAAAGTTGCCCAGTGCATATTTTGCAGGAGTTCGTCTCAGGCAAATAACAGAAGAAAATTGTAAGGTTTCAGTTCCTTTTAAATGGTTTTCCCAAAATCCTTTTCGGTCTACATATTTTGCTTGCCTGAGTATGGCAGCGGAAATGAGTACCGGTGCATTGTCCATGGCATATGTATATAAACTGCAGCCTGCCGTCTCAATGCTTGTTGTAAAAACAGAAGCTGAATATTTTAAAAAGGCGATAGGCAGAACAACTTTTACCTGTAACGATGGAATGGCAATTAAAGAAACAATTCAAAAAGCGATTGTTACAACAGAAGGGCAAACATTTAAAGCCACTTCTGAAGGAATGAATGAAGCTGGCGAACTAATTGCGCGGTTTTTCATAACATGGTCTTTCAAAGTGAAGAAAAATTAATCAGTTCAATAATCTTTTAACCGACAGATATGAAAATAGCATTTCACGGAGCAGCACGGACAGTAACAGGGTCCAAACATTTACTGACATTAAAGAACGGTAAAAGAGTATTACTTGACTGTGGCATGTTCCAGGGCATGGGAAAGGAAACAGATTCGTTGAATCGAGAGTTTGGTTTTGATTCAGAAAGTGTGGATGTAATGATCCTGTCGCATGCACATATTGATCATTCAGGACTTATTCCCAAATTGTATAAAGAAGGTTTTCGGGGGCGCATTTTCTGTACGCCAGCTACAAGAGAACTTACGGGTATTTTATTAGAAGATTCTGCGGAGATACAGGAAGACGATGCGAAGTTTAGTAACAAAAGGAGAGCGACCGAAGGATTGCCTTATATTCAACCGTTGTATAGTATTGATGATGCAAAGAACTGCATGGATCAGTTTGTTGAAGTAGAATATGGTCAATGGTTTGATGTAACAGATGGCGTAACAGCGATGTTTACAGATGCCGGGCATATTATTGGCAGCGCTTGTGTTAACTTGAGAATAATGGAGGATGGTCGGCTAAAGACACTTACATTCAGCGGAGATGTTGGCAGGTATCGCGATGTAATTTTAAAATCTCCGCAGGACTTTCCGCAGGCTGATTATATTTTAATTGAGTCTACATACGGAAACAGCTTGCATGAAATGAGTGTAACAACACCTGAGATGCTGCTTGAATGGATAAAAAAAGCGTGTTTGCAGAAAAAGGGAAAGTTAATAATGCCGGCTTTTAGTGTGGGTAGGACGCAGGAAATATTATTTGCATTGAATCAATTAGAGAATGAAAACCTTTTACCCTCTCTTGATTATTTTGTTGACAGTCCTTTAAGTATTGAAGCAACAGAGGTGATAAAAAAATATTCCCGCTATTTTAATAAAACCATTCAAAAGATTTTACAAACGGATAAAGATCCATTTATGTTTAATGGATTAAAGTATATTAAAACAGTTGAACAATCCAAGTTGCTTAACTATCGGAATGAGCCATGTGTTATTATTTCTGCAAGTGGTATGGCAGATGCCGGAAGGGTGAAACATCATATCAGTAATAATATTGAAAACAGCAAAAACACTATTTTAATGACTGGCTATTGTGAGCCAAATTCATTGGGAGGAAGATTATTGTCCGGCGCTAAAGAGGTTTCTATATTTGGTGTGAAACATGAAGTAAATGCAGAGATTGGTGCTATCCGGAGTATGAGTGCGCATGGTGATTACGAAGATCTTTCACAATGGTTGGCACACCAGGATCCCAGGCAGGTAAAGAAATTGTTCCTCGTGCATGGTGAATATGACGTGCAACTGGATTTTAAAAAACGTTTATCGAAAAAAGACTTCTTTGATATTGAAATACCTGAACGTCACTATGAAGTAGGATTACCGTAAGACACTGCATGCGTAAAAAAAACCGCCCTCACAGGCGGTCTTTTGAAATCTTTTTTTTTGACAAGGAGTAAATCTTTTCAATAGGCTTAGAACTTTTTAAATTAAAGATTTAGTTTTCAAATACAGATTTTTGTTTTTTCAGGATAAAAGATTTTGTTGGTTTTTCAAACGGATAATTGTGGTGGTTTTCTAGAACAAAGGATTTGGCTTTTTCAAGGTTATGGGTATCATTCTTCATAGATACTGGATAGCTGGCTTTTTCAGGGTATAGATTTTAAGGTTTTTAAGAACATAAGATATTGTGGTTTTTCTGTCGATATGGATTGGTTCTTCAAAAATATTGAACTGGCTTTTCGGATATTAGTTGGTTCTTCAGGTATTGGTATTCAAGGATTAGATATCGTCTCTTTTTATTTGTTCGTTTCGCTTAACAATACAAAGATGGATCAGAAAGGCGGCAGATGAAAGTTTATTCGATAATCAGGTATTATTCTTCGATTTTTGGCACAAACCGGGCTTTTTACGGATGAGAGGGCTTAAAGAATATTTATTCGCTTCATTACTTCAGGCCGGTTAGCTTTACTGATAGGTATTTCCTGGGCATTGATATAGAGCGTATTCTCTCTTATATTGGATACTTTTTTAATGTTTACGATAAATGACCGGTGTACTTTCAGAAATATTGAAGCATTCATCTTCTCTTCCAGCCACTTTATAGTGTTGTGACTTATGTATTTTTTTTCATTGGTCACAAATCGTACATAATCTCCCATACTTTCAATATAAAGTATATCATCGTTCATCAGGCGGATCAATTTTCCATCAGCTTTTATGTAAAAGTGATCATCTTCTTTAGCTGACTCTTCCTTTATGGGAGTTGAGGTAGCCGATGTTGTGATCTTCTCAACAGCATTCAGAAAACGCTGATAAGTGTACGGTTTTTTGAGAAAATCTGATACGTTGTACTCAAATGCATTGTATGCATATTCTGGATTGCTTGTTGTCAGTATTACTTTTGGAGAATAAGCCAGCCTGTCTAGAAGATCGAAACCGTTTACATCTTCCTGCATTTCTATATCGAGAAAAACAACATCAACATGGTTTTCATTTAAATACGTTAAAGCAGAACCAATAGTTGTAAAGCTGGCCAAAACTTCTATTTTTCCACTTTTGTTGCAGCAATGTTTCAGGTATTCTGTCGCTACATTGAGATCTTCTATTATTACTGCGGTTAACATCAGGTTAGTGAGTTATTAAATATCTTCAATCTATTGTATTCTCTTTGTAAAATTAATTTATGTTCTTTTATCTGATCCTGTAAAGCTTCAATATCATTTTTTATCTCAGATACAGACGAAACTAACCCGCACTTTGTTTCCGCTTCCTGGCAATTTTTTTGAAGCTCAAGCATGCCGGTGAATCCAAATGAGGATTTCATTTTATGAATTGCTTTTTGTACGCCTTTCAAATCTGCATGTTTATATCTGTCTGACAGCATTTCTACATCGGCATCGTAATTATCCAAGGTAATATTGAATATTTCTTCTATGTATGCAAAATCATTATCATACATACTTTCCATGAAAACTACATCTATACTCTTATCGAACTGAAACATTGATTTTTTTTTGATTTTGCATATTTGTTTGTACCGGTTATAACGTTTAATAAGTAATAAACTGTTGTATGATAGTTATAAATTTTTATATACTGCTTTCTTATTAAGTATTTTACTTATGTAAATACGTAATGGTCTAACGTAATACATAACCGTGCCTATGAAAAATTATATACTTTCTTTTACCCGTAAAAGCTATAATTCATTATTAAGTTCAGGTATATACCACGATCTGTCTCCGGGCATGAAAAAAACTGTTTTTTTAATGAACCGGATTTTGCTGCTGGCAATCATGGTTAATCTTACGGGCCTGGTTTATTATTTCATCTTCGATCTGTACCTGAGTGCATTAGTTAATCTTGTTACGGGTGTAATATTTTCTGCAGGAATTTATTGTAATTACCTGCGAAAAATGCATATGGCCAGGTTCCTGAGTATTGTAGCTATTAATTTTTATTTCGTAGCAATCAATCTTGTGGAGGGGTTGCAGGCCGGCGAGTACTTTTTTTATTTTCCGGCATTTATGGCTCTGATTTTTATGGCCCGGATTTTTAAGGGATACAAATGGCTAATCGGTATGTATGGAGCTACCGCGATTATAGCCATACTTTGTTTTTGGTTTATCCCCGGCAAGGGAATACAATCGGTTACTAATAATATCGCGAAAGAGATTTTTTATTCCAGGTTCATACTTTCTGTAATTCTTACCATTTATATCGCTTTCCTGATGGTCCGAATCAATAGGAGAAACGAAAAGATATTGTTGGAAGAAAAGAAATTCGCGGATTCAATTTTCAATACATCACTTGACGCCGTGTTTATTATCAATTCGGCTACAGGCATAATTTATGATTGCAATAAACGCACTTTTGAATTATTTGAAACAGAAAAGAAAGAAGATATTTCAGGCACGCATTTTAAGAAATGGATAGAAGAAGATAAAATACCTGTAGTAGAAGCGTTAAGTAAGGGTTTATCTAGCTCCGCTTCCCGGTGGCAGGGGGAAATGAATGTGACTACAAAAAATGGAAAAATTGTTTTTTGTTTTGCCAGCGCCGTTTTTTTCAGGTACAAAAAGGAAGGGTACATAAAAATCAGCATTCTTGATATTACTGGCCTCAAGCAGGCAGAGTTTCAATTGATACAAGCTAAAGAAAAAGCAGAGAGTGCTACTAAAATGAAAACCCGGTTTTTGTCGAATATGAGTCATGAGCTTCGAACGCCACTCAATGGTATTATCGGGGCTTCCAACCTGCTGCTGGATGATAACTATCTTGCTTCGCAAAAGGCGCCACTTGATATTATTAAATATTCTTCGGAGCATATGATACGACTGGTGAATGATATACTTGATCATACAAAAATCGAAGCAGGTAAAATGGATCTGGTCAATGCCAGTGTAAACCTGAGTACCCTGATGGATAAGATCATTTCGCAGTTTAATGGTGATTTGATAACAAAGGATGTTATGTTCAGTGCCGTTATCGATCCTCACCTTAATATAAACTTTCATACAGATGAAACCCGGATACACCAAATAATAAGTAACCTTTTGTCAAACGCTATAAAGTTTACCGCGAAAGGAAGTATTGTACTAACAGCAAAAAAGATTTATTCGACCAGTGCAAGGGCTACAGTACAATTTGCTGTGGAAGATACTGGCATCGGGATACCGGCGAACAGGATGCATGAGATTTTTGAAAGTTTTACACAGGCTGATGTAAACACAACCCGGAAATATGGTGGTACTGGTTTAGGTCTTACAATTGTGAGGGACCTTTTAAGAATGTTTAATTCCGAGTTAAAAGTAAAAAGCGAAGAAGGAAAGGGTAGCCGCTTTGAATTTATACTGGAGCTGCAGATAGAGGGTGATGCCCGAATGTACATTAGCGATAAAGAAAAGGCTGCATTTTTACCTATGAATGGTGTAAAAGTGTTGATAGCTGAGGACAATGCTGTTAACCTGGCAATAGTAAAACGTTTCCTGCTGAAATGGGGTATTCATGTGATAGCGGCTGTTAATGGTAGAGAAGCGTTAGAAAGATACCGGCAAGAGCATTTCAACCTGATTTTGCTCGATCTCGAAATGCCTGAAATGGATGGAGCTGAAGCTCTACAAGAAATAAGAAAATCAGATGCTGATATGCCTGTGATGGCCTTTACCGCTGCTGTTTATGAAAATATCCAGGCAGATTTGTATTCAAAAGGATTTGATGACTACATACATAAGCCTTTCAGGCCGGAAGAACTTTACCGGAAGATACAGCAATTGGTATATAACCGGAAAAGGGCATAACTCGGATTGTAGGAACGATACAATAGTTGCGGCATTAACAATTCTTCAATAAAACTTTCACAAGCTCTTAGTAAACGCTGCTTGGTTTTTCCCGTTTATAGTAAGTAAAGAATACTAATAATTACTAAACGCAGTGTTATGAAAATTAAAAGCATAAAACCATGGATGGCCATTGGTATCGCCGCACTATTATTTACCAGTTGTGCTTCTGTAGCACATATAGAAAAGGATGACAATGCCGATTTCAGCAAATACAAAACCTATTCCTGGATAGAAAAGGAAAATGCTGATAAGGATAAAAGAAATGATTTGGTAGAAAAAAATATCAGAACTGCGGTAAACAAAGAATTGGCAGCGGAGGGATGGCGGGAAACAAAATCAAATCCCGATATCCTGTTAAGTTATGATGTACTCATCGAACGATCTACCAGGCAGCAAAACGACCCGGTATATAGCCGCCCGTTTACACGCACATTTTACAACCCGTATTCACGTCGTTTCTTTAATGTTTACTACCCTTCTCAGTTTGTAGGTTACGATGACTACAATGTGCCTATAAAGGAAGGAACTATTACAATTACAATGACAGATGCAGGAACAGATAAAATGGTATGGCAGGGTTGGACGACTGACGAAGTGAATAACAGGAATATTACCAGCAAAGAAATTCAAACCAGTGTGAAATCAATTTTCAGAAAATTTGATGTAGCAAAAAAATAATTCAGTACCAGCAGTGACGGTGAAGGACCAGCGCTCCGTATTTGCGGAGCGTTTTTGTTATCAGAAATGAATATTACTCTGCACTTGTTGTTAGGTTTCCGTACTTTTTATTTTTTATGAGCCAGGATGCGGTTTGATAATAAGCAATTGCTTTTAATACGGTGCTATCGTTTCCAATGATGGGTTTAGCTTCGCCGGTAGTGAAATCTGGCTTGTAAGTGTTTATTTTTTTTACCGGTGATTGAATGACCAATTCATTATTCTCTATAAAACCAAGGCCCTGGTAAGTACTGATAAAGGCTTTTTGTTTTTCAGCGGGTGTGTTTAGTATATCCTGGCCAAAGAACTTTGTAGTATAATCAAATGATAAAAGGCCTAAAATAGTCGGAGCGATATCTATCTGGGCTGTCAGCGCATCTATTTTGCCTGGTTGTATATTTTGCGGGGAATAAATTAGCATAGGAATGTGATAGCCTGTCACTGGCAATGCTTCTTTCCCAGCACTTGATGCACAATGATCTGCTACTACAATAAAGATGGTATTGTTGAACCAGGCTTTTGACCGGGCCTGTTTTAAAAAATTTCCTATAGCGAAATCGGTATACTTTACCGCACCTTCACGGATTTGTTTGGAAGGGGGAATATCAATTCTCCCTTCCGGGTAAGTATATGGACGATGGTTGGACACCGTCATTACATGGGAAAAAAATGGTTTGTTTTGATTATAGTTTGAGTCCATCGTACGTAAAGCCATTGAAAAAAGATCTTCGTCTGCTACGCCCCATATATTAGCATAGTGTATTTCGGATGCTTTTAATGCATTACGGTCTTTTACTGAATAATCATTATTACCAAAGAAATATTCCATATTATCAAAGTATCCATAACCACCATAAATATATTGGGTGATATATCCTTTGCTTTTGAATACAGAACCCAGGCTGAATAAATGTTCGTTGCCAGGTCGTTTCACAATACTCTGGCCAGGTGTAGGAGGAAGTGATAAAGACAGTGCTTCCAGGCCACGTACTGTTCTTGTGCCGGATGCATACAGGTTTGTAAAAAATAAACTTTTATCAGCAAGCGAGTCAAGGTTTGGCGTAATGTTTTCTTTGTTGCCGAACGCAGCTAAAAAGGAAGCACTAAGACTTTCAACGCTGATTAGTACCACGTTCATTTTTTTCTCAGGTGCCGGATAGTTTATTTTTCTTGTAATATCAAAAAGGTCGTTACTTGTAAAAGATGAGTATGCTGATGAAAGTTCATTTCTTATGATAGTAAAAGCTGTGGAATCGGGTATTGTTTTATAATACCTGACAAAATCAAGTTCATTTTTCTGGTATGCTTGTACAAATTCATAAATACCATTTCCAGCCAGTTCGTTTGTATAGTTATTTGAACTGAAATTTTTCCAGGCAGGTTTTACAAGGTAGAGTGGCAGCAGTATAATTGTGCAACATATAGCTGCTACCAAAAAACGAATTTTGAAATTTAAAGGACTTACTACTGAAGACCAGATTTTTTTCCTCGAAATAAAAAGGATAAAAAAACTTAACAGCGCTACGCATGTAATAATCGCAGCAACGGGGTAAGATTCTTTTATATTGCCAAGCGTCTCGTGTGTGTATACGAGATAGTCAACAGCGATAAAATTATAACGGGATGAAAATTCTTTCCAGAAAAACCATTCGCTTACCGCGTTAAACAACAATGCAAAGGATGTGATGAAAATAAAAATCCAAAGCATAGCATTCCGCCATTTGATACGTACATTTTTTGTGCTTACGCATAATACAAGGAAAATGATAAAACGTAGCAGCACATAACCAATAACAGCTTTGTGCAGGTCTTTGTTAAACTCTTTCGGTACTATAGAGGTAAAACCCAGTATGAACAAAAGAACAATAAAAAAAACGGAAGTGATTATTCTGCCTTTACGTGTATAAATATAGTTATTGGTAAAACTTATGTGCAATACGAGCGGAAGAATAATAAATAAAGTTGTGGCTATATCATAAAGTAAGCCAATAAAAAAAACTCCAGCGATTGATAGCACACCCGCGTCGATATCATTTATCGTAAGAATTAAAAGTGACAGCCGCGTGATAAAAGAAATAAAAATAGCAAGTGAGGCTATAATTAATACAGGGCCGTATTTTGATGTAACAGGAGAAATTTGTGTGGGAATCTTCATTTTTAGACTATCAGGTTTTTAATAACCAGCAAGAGGGTTAGTCATTACTTTATTTCTTTTCTTACCCCAATGATAGTTATGTGTCCAGTAAGAGGCTTTCATCGATAATATTCCTATAGCGGCTCCTGCAAATACATCACTTATGTAGTGCCTGTTATTGGCGATCCGCATCATGCCAACGGAAGACGCCAGTCCATAAGCTGCATAAGGCATCCACCGGAAGCGATCTCTATATTCTTCACTCAAAAAAGCAGCTGCGGCAAAAGCCTGGGCTGTATGCCCCGAAGGGAATGAATTGTACGTAGTGCCATCGGGACGCAATTGATGCGTTGTGTTTTTTAGTATTGTGACGACACCAAACATCATAGCTTCCCCTTTTATCAGTATTGCTGTTCTGTTTGCAAAATCTGTACGCGATTTTATTCCTGCTGCATCCAATGCATAGGCAATTGCAATCGGAGAATATTGCAGGTAATTATCAATATGTGTTTTAAAACCGGGGATGTATTCATTTCTTTCTTCAGCTACTTCTTTCTTTATACCTTCTGTGGCATTATTATTTAATAAAATACCAGCGCCCAGCAAGCCAACTGGAATTGAAAGCTGCCTCATGCTAAAGCGAATTGGTCTTTTGGGCAGTACAGTATCTGCTTTTTGGGCCGATAATGAAAAAGAACTGCATAATAAGATAATGGTAGCAAAAGAAAGGCGGGTCATTTGAAGTGTTTAAGACTCAAAATTATAGGCAAATTTTGAAATAATCCTGAATAAAAGTTTTGTTGGCCTTATCAGAATTTATAATTGTATCCAACACGAAAAACCTGTGTTTCAAGATAGTCCGTACTTGTATAACGAAATCCGTTCCCGGTTATTTCTTTTTTATAGCGCAGCGTACCTGCAATATCTGTTGCATTTACATATAGTTCCGCTTTACCTTTCTGAATTATTTTTTTCAGGCCGGCATCAATTGAAAAGCGGGAATATACTTTTCCCTGGGGTATAAGATCCGGGGCCTGGTAAATGGCAACAAGCTGTGCTTCTGTTTGGGCGGGTAATTTAAACGAACTGTTAAATTTAATATTACCTGAGAAAATCTCCTGGCGATCGGCGCTAAATACATTTGCAACCGGGTATTTATTAAAAACAGTAAAGGAATCTATACTGTTTTTATAACCATTAAGATTTAGCCCGACAACTATGGCCTTTGATATATTTTGAGAGTACATTAATTCAATTCCACTATTATAACTCTTGCCGGCATTTTGAAAAATATTATAGATGAGCGAATTGCCTGGTACAATACTTCCAATCCTTGTAATAGTACCGTTAGTGCGTTTGTGGTATAAGGAAGATGAAAAATATCCTTTGTTCCAATTGGTTTTATAAGCCAGTTCAACTGTATTTGTAAATTGTGGCCGCAATTCCGGGTTACCAACTTTAATAATTTCTGCATCATCGTATTTTGGAAAAATACGGATATCAACTTCATTAGGCCTGTCAACTCTGCGATTGTAAAAAACCGAAATTTTATTGCGTTCATTTATTTTATATGATACCCGCATATTGGGAAAGGGTTCTATGTAATGATAACTATCGCTTTGATAAACCGGATGAAGTGGATTAACATCGTATTCAACCCGTACATACTCCAGGCGTACGCCAGCTTCTACTTCCAGGTAGTTATTTTCGAAAACATAATTCCCATATAATGCCGGAATCGTTTCTGAGTAGTCCGCTTGTCCGCCGGCACTTGTATCCAATGGCGAATGTAAGCCTGGCTTGAATTGCATATTTACCGGTATATACCTTCTGCGGAATTTAAATCCCGTTTCAAAGCGTCCATATTTTAAAGGTTGTGTATAATCAATTGAAAAGTCGCCGACATGTTCATCAGAAAGCAATTTAAACGAATCAAGCCCGGTATAAGAAGGTAAAATGTTTGTGAAAAAGTATTTCTCATTTTCACGATGATAGGTATAGTTAAAACCTGCATTCAATAACCTGCCTGGTTGCGTAAACTTATGCTGCCATGTAATAGAGCCAGTTGCTGTTGTTTTCAACTCATCTTCCAGGAACTGCCACAGACGTTTCCTGTTGGATAATTTATAATCAAAAAAAGGCTCATCGCCATGATCAAGAATTTTTTCGCTACTAAACAAGCCTGATATGGTGAAAGTATTCCTGCTGTTCATATACCAATCTGCTCCTGCCTTTGTTGTAATAATATTCGTATTCCTGTTTCTTTTTGTTTGTTGTCGTATGGTGTCTCCATTGTCGTAAAACCGATCGGCAAATTCATTTTTATTCAATGTTTTTGTATACAAGTCATCCCCCTGGAAAAAAAAGTTGACTTTGTTTTTGCGATAATTGAGAGAGATGCTTGGGTTGATCTTTGGTGTACCCTGGTACTGCGATCGTATTGTCGGGTAATTTTCTTTTTTCATCCGCAAAGCACCAAGTCCTCCTACTATTCCAATTTTACCATTCAACCCTTCCTTTTTTTCTTTTTTATAAATAATGTTGATGATGCCTGCATTGCCATTTGCATCGTACCTGGAAGATGGATTGGTGATAATTTCTATCCGCTCAATTGCTGATGCTGGAATATTGTCTAATCCGCTTTGACTGCCGAAGCCTGTAAGTGCTGTTTGTTTATCATCTATCAATATCATCACTTTGTCGCTACCACGCAATTGTATTTTTCTGTCATCTCCCACAGTTACACCTGGCAGGTTTTTCATAGCTTCTAACACCGAGCCGCCTGCCTGGCTGATATTAGCTGATAGTGCAAATGTCTTTTTGTCCATTTTAGAACTGATAGTTTCCTGTTTGCCTGTAACCGTTACAACGGATAATGATTGCACATCTTTTACAAGCATAATATTTCCCAGATCAAGAAAATTACTCAGTTTACCAACCAATATTGTTTTTGTATTGGATTGGTATCCGGAAAAAGAGCAGCTCAATAAATAATTACCACTATTAATATCCGGAATAGTGAACCTACCATTCTCGCTGGTAATGGTTCCTGTTACGAAAGCACTATCCTTTGCAGATTTAAGTACAATGTTTACAAAAGATAAAGGGGTTTTGTTTTCAGCATCAGTAACCAGGCCGGATAAGGTTATTTTGGATGATTGGGATCTTGCGGCTATGGATATAAACGCCAACACAAAAATAAGATAACATTTACCAGTCATTTACGAATATTTATCCTGCATAGGTAAGATGTGATTTAGAAGAAACTCTGAATTCAAAACTGTACAGAAAACAAATGAAGATTATTGCTGAAATTATATTGAACTGACCAATTGTATCGCTTACAGATTTGTTGTATCAATGCAAGGCCAAGACCTGTGCCAGGCGATTCGGATGAGGCGCTTGCAAAACGTCTGAACAATTGATCTTCTTTAAGCGGAACACTACCTGCATTGCTGACGATTAATTTATCGTAGGAAAGTTCGATCGATATAGAAGAATTGGGATTACTATGTCTTATCCCGTTCACGATTAAGTTATTGAGCAGGATTTCAACAAGGATTCTGTTGCCTTTAATAAAAATGTCCTGGGGAATTTTTTGTTGTAGTTGAATATTTTTTGTTTCAGAAAAACCGGTAAGTAAAGTAATAGAATGCCGTAGCAAGTCTGAAAGATTGATGTTCTCACTTTCCATATATTGGCTGTTCTCAATCTTGGTAAGCAAAAGCAGGTTTTTATTAATCCGCCCAACTCTTGCCAGGGCTTTCATCGCTTCTTCAATGGTATTATATTGTTCCGTAGTTAATGATTGGCCTTGCAGCAGTAATTCTAGTTTTGATTGTACGATTGCCAGAGGTGTTTGTAACTCATGTGAAGCATTGTCTGCAAATTCTTTCTGTTGTTTGTAAGCAGTGATATTACCGGATATCAATTTATCAAGGCTATTATTAAGATCAGCAAATTCAGCAACATTTGTTGATTCAAAGTTTATTGGCTGTTGTGTGTTAATGTCAAATTTCTTGATTTTAGCAAGACTATTGTAAAACGGTAGCCATAGGCTTTTTGAAATCCTGCGGTTAAGTATTATAAAGCCCACTAATAGAAAGATAGAGAATGTAACAGTAAGTATAGTGACAGCACCGATAATGATAAATTGATCTTCTTTTTTTGCTTCGGGAGTCAATATGATTTTGTGCTCATTATATTCATAATGCAGGAATGACTGTATGACAAAATAATAAACGGGGATACTAAAGATTAATACCAATCCGGCATATATCATAAATTTTTTTAGTGATAGATTTAACAGCTTTTTCATACATCCCATTTATAGCCGGTTCCATATAATGTTTTCAGGTAATTAGCGCCACCGGCTTCAGTTAATTTTTTTTTCAGGTTTTTAATATGGGCATATACAAAATCATAATTGTCAAACATATCTGCCACATCACCAGAAATGTGTTCAGCAAGGGCACTCTTTGAAATCACTTTGTTTTTATTACTTATAAAATAAAGTAAGAGGTCGAACTCTTTTTTTGTGAGTAACACTTCCCGATCATTTACAGTTACGGTTTTAGCGAGTAAGTCAATGCTCAATTCGTTTTGCTGTATGGTATTGACATTGCCAAATTGTTTACGTCTCAGAATTGAATAGATGCGGGCTGCAAGCTCAGAAAGATGAAAAGGTTTTGCAAGGTAGTCATCCGCACCTATCTGCAGCCCTTTTATTTTATCTTCCAGCGAATTTTTTGCAGAAATTATAATTACACCTTCCTGTTTGTTATCGTTTTTCCAGTACTCCAGGATTTTTATTCCGTTGCCACCCGGCAACATCAAATCAAGTAAAATGCAATCATAGTCATAGCTATCTATTTTTTCTACTGCTTCATTAAATGTAGATGCAAATTCGCAGAGATAGTTTTCTTCAGAAAGATACAGGCCAATTGATTCAGCCAATTCTTTTTCATCTTCTACTACAAGAATTTTCATGTTGCGAATTTAACTATCAGATTTGGAAGAAATTTAGAAGAAAAAGATTCTGTCATATTCAATTTACCAAACCGACATAAGGGTTAGCAGTGTAGCTCAAAACAAAAGGCAAGTACAACGTTTGCGTTGATTTTTTTTACATGGCAGTAATTGTAAAGCACAATTTATAATGGATTTAAACTAACTTAGGTAAGGGTTGGGTAATGAACAATTACGGTTCATGCATGTAAGAGCAGTTGTTGCTTATGTTAAGCTGAAGTGATCAATAAATTTTTATTAAACTGTATAATCGTTATCATACAGGTATTTACAATTATCAATGGAAATTATTTTA
>JAEUVI010000497.1 GCA_016787105.1 Chitinophagaceae bacterium
GGATCAAATGAAAGACAGGGCAAAAGACATTGGTGCGGATGTAAAGGATTCGGCTCAGCGGTTTGGTGCACAGGCAAAAGATTTTGCTGCTGATCGTGGAAAATCTTGGGGCAAGGAAGTAGGTGAAGCAGGCGTAAGGGTTGGTGTTGGTATAGGGCATATCATTGGGGTATTGTTTAAAGCATTCTTCCTTTTTATTGCCGGTACTATTGCCTTTATATTGTTGGGAGTATTAATGGCGCTCATATTTGGCGGTGTAGGTGTATGGCCATTGAAAAATTATGTACTGAATGGTTTTTGGCAAAACGCTTTCGCATGGGGCACCCTTTTATTCTTCCTTGGCGTTCCGTTGATTGCCTTCATCACCTGGCTGGTGCGCCGCATGATGAAAGTAAAATCAAGAGGCACAAGCTATCTCGGCTGGATGTTTGGCGGCTTGTGGGCACTGGGATGGATTTGTGTTTCACTGTTAGCCGCAAGCCTGATAAATGATTTCCGCAGGGGCGAAAAAACTGAAACCGATTTACAAATTACACAACCACTCAGGGGAAAAATGATTGTAAATGTAGTAGGACCTGAAGTACGATACAGTGGTAACTTCTGGTGGGTGGATATGGATGAAGAAGGTTGGGACATCAATGAAGATTCGTTGAGAATGGCCCACATTAAAGTGCGGATAGAAAAAAGCGAAGATTCAAGCTATCATGTTTCGATTGCGAGATATAGCCAGGGAAAAAACGGAAATGATGCGAAGGAACGGGCTGGTCATATTCTTTACAATGCTTCATACACTGATAGTGTACTAAATCTTGGCAGCGGATTGACAGTAATGAAAGATGACAGGTTTCGTTTTCAGCGCATTATTGTAAACATTAAAGTTCCGGTTGGCAAAAAGATCCGTTTTGATGAATCTGTAGATATGCTGCACCCTTATAATATCCGTATGTACGATAAAAGAAGATGGGATCGCAACCGCTGGGATGTTGACTGGGATTGGGATAATTATTTTGACTACCAGACAAACGTAGACTACACGATGAAAGCTGATGGTGAATTGTTTGATCCAAAAAAACCAATCGAGAAAAAGAATGAAGAGAATAACAATGATGATTACCGCTATGATGATAAAGAACAGCGCAAACAGGATCTCAAACAGCGCGAAGAAGAACTGGAAAGGCAACGCAAACAAATAGAAGAAGAGCGCAAGCTGCTGAACGATACTACCCCTGCTGTAAAATCGGTAACACAGGAAACAATGGATGATATAAATGAAGATGATGGCGCGAAAAAAGATGACACATCAATGGGCATTGGCTCGCCGGTTTTTTCACTGGCTACCATGTTCAATTAAAAATAGGTTGAAGTTGGGTCTCCGCTATAGCGGGACGCAAGGGCTTCGTTTTCGGAGCCCTTTCATTTTTTATATCTACTCCGGCACTTCCACCACGCTCCAGTTATTCGTCCTCCTGTTCCAGAGAATACTATAATCTTTTCCGTGCATCAGCTTGAATGTGCGGTAACCGTTGTAATATTTTAACCGTAACCAGCCGTAGTTATAAATTTCGAACTTAAACACAAATGGCTGCCCGGCTTTTATTTCTGCCTGCTGAAAATTTTTACCATCATCACTCAGTTGCACGATTTCGTTTTTAGTGCTTTGAATATACAGGGCTATCCAGCTTGGATCAGTTGCAGGATCTGTACCTGTTTGATTACCGGGATTCGGGTTTGGTGTTGTTGGGATAGTCGGCGTTGTCGGGTTCGTTGTTACAGGCGGCGGATTATTGGGAGTTGTTGCTGTAGTTGTATTTGCCTTCGCGCTATTCCATCCTCTTGTTATCGCATCTACCCTGTCCTTCTTTCCCGGGTGGCTCGAACTTGCCTGGTCACTCGCTATTGCCTGCATAGCAGCTACAGATTGCTGTAACGTAGCGCCCAACCGCTGCATTACATAGCCTGAAAAAGCATCTGCTTCTATCTCTTTTGGTGGCGTGCTGCCGCTATTACTCACCACATGATTGTAGTAGTGATGCCCCATTTCGTGCGCCAGTACACTGATAGAGGCCCACTTGGTAGATGTATACGCATCTATATCTTCAAGGAAGTTGTTGTCATAAACAATCCAGCGTTGCCTGTTGATAATAGTCGCATATGCATTCTGAATACCATTTTGTTCACGCACACTGAAATTCTCCTTCCATTTGATTGAGTCCAGCATTGCAGCCAGGATTGACTTTGCTTCATATACTGACTGAAATTTTGTTTTGAATACAGAACGTGGAGGCACTTTAAATCCACAGCCAGTTACTCTTTGTGCGTTGACAGACAAGGCTACGCAAATGCTAAGGCTTATCATTAAAAAAAACTTATGTCTCATAATCAGGCAATTTGGGATAAATGTAATAATTGTTTAGCCACAAAAAACACGAGGCAATAAAGGAAAACAGGCAATTCCCTTGTCCTCTTTTTCTCTTTAACTATAGCTTACCTTCTTTGACCTTCATAACTATTTCCTTTTAAGCTACATTTGAGGCACTGAAAATTTTATAATGAAATCAACGCCCTTTACACAAAAGCACATTGCCCTCGGCGCAAAAATGGCAGAATTCGCAGGATATAATATGCCGATTAGTTATAGTGGTATCAATGATGAGCATGCAGCAGTTAGAAAAAACGCTGGCGTTTTTGATGTAAGCCATATGGGTGAATTTATTCTGAAAGGCGAAAATGCATTGGACCTGATTCAGCGTGTAACGAGTAATGATGCGTCCAAACTTACAGCGGGCAAAGCCCAGTACAGTTGCCTGCCTAATGAAGAAGGCGGTATTGTTGACGATTTACTCATTTACTGCATCGAAGAAAATAAAGTGTACATGATCGTTGTAAATGCCTCCAACATAGAAAAAGACTGGAAGTGGATAAGCAAGTTCAATACGAAGAATGTAGAGATGCATAATATTTCAGACAAGACCTGTTTGTTGGCCATACAAGGTCCGAATGCAACGAAAATTCTTCAACCGCTTACCGAGATAGACATCCTGAACCTGAAATATTATACGTTCGCAAAAGGAAAATTCGCAGGCGTTGATAATGTATTGGTAAGCGCTACCGGGTATACCGGTGCAGGCGGTGTTGAAATTTATTTTGAAGACAAAGGAAATGATGCATCGAAAATATGGGATGCTATTTTTGAAATTGGTGTACCACAGGGATTAAAACCAATTGGTCTTGGCGCCCGGGATACATTGCGCCTCGAAATGGGTTTTTGTTTATACGGAAATGATATAGATGATACCACTTCACCATTGGAAGCGGGGTTGGGTTGGATTACCAAGTTCAGCAAAGATTTTACTGCCAAATCAATTTTAGAAGCGCAAAAAGCTGAAGGGGTAGAAAGAAAACTAATTGGTTTTGAGTTGACTGAAAAAGGAATTCCGCGCCACGGGTATGAAATAAAGGACTATAGTGGAATGACGATTGGCGTCGTTACTTCCGGCACACAGGCGCCCAGCCTGGGCAAGGCAATAGGCATGGGCTATGTCAGGAAAGCATTTTCCGCACTGGATACGGAAATTTACATCAAGGTACGTGACAAACTACTGCTGGCCAAGGTAGTAAAAGTGCCTTTCGCATAAGAAAATAGCAAGAATGCCGTTTAATAAAACGCAACCTTAAGTACATGCCTACAATTCATCTTACAACATTTATCGCTGCTCCTGTTAATGTAGTTTTTGACCTTAGCCGTAGCGTTGATATTCATAAAAAATCGATGCAGAACCACCAGGAAGAAGCAGTAGCCGGCACACGCTTCGGACTAATGGAACAGGAAGATACGGTGACCTGGAAAGCAAAGCATTTATTTAAAACAAGGATACTTCGTGTAAAAATCACCGGTATGCAGAAAAACCAGCAGTTTACTGATGAACAACTGGAGGGTGATTTCAAAGTAATGAAACATGAGCATCATTTTAAGCAGATAGATAATGGGACTATCATGATAGACCTGTTTCATTTCGAATCTCCATATGGCGCTATTGGCAAATGGTTCAATGGACTTTATTTTAAAAAATATATGAAAAAATTGTTGCAGCAGCGCAATGATCTTATCAAACAGTTTGCGGAAAATGGTCAATGGAAACAGTTGCTGGCAACGTAATTTTTCTCACCATAACTTGTCCCGATTGTTCCGGGATAGGTATAGTAGAAACATAGATCAGGTATCGGATGCGGTTTTGCGTTATGTCGCTTTAATGGATACGCAATACGATTCCCGGCCTAATGATAGTCTTCCTTTCTCTTGATTCCCCCGCCATAGAATGGATTCAGCACTACATATTTGCCTTTGTGCAATTGTATCAGGTTACATTCAATCCGGCCCAGGTATTCAGTACCATATGCGAATTCAACGTGGAAGAATCGATATTCACCGGCTTTCACTTTGCCATTATGATGCACTTCCGAGTAGGTGACGCGTTTGAATTTGAGAAGGCTCCAGTTTGTTAATCCGTCCATAACCAATTGCTTTCTGATGAATTCCAATGTTTCTTTTGCC
>JAEUVI010000230.1 GCA_016787105.1 Chitinophagaceae bacterium
GGCAAAACAGCCATCATTTTTTTTGCAAAAGCGATATATGTTTCTGAGAATCTTACGTTGTATTGCGAAAACCATTCTATCGGATTGTCTGTAAAGTTTGCCAGCCATGCATCTTCCTCACCTGCCAGTCCACTCGGCAAACTGATTTCATTCTGGTAAATTTTCCAGGAGATATTATTTTCTTCCAGCCTTTCGGGAAAGCTTTTCCAGTGTACTTCTCTTGCATAATCTACATCTTCATTTTTTACATTGGCTTTTGCTTTTGCGTTTTGTTCGGCGCGTAATGTACCTGTCCAGAAATGCAGCCGGTTAGGGGTAGTGCCTGTAAGGGATGAACAAAAGTTCTGATCGCATACAGTAAACGCATCAGCCAATGCATAATAAAAAGGAATATCCAGGCGATTATAGAATCCCATTGTCAGGGGCATTTCGCGGTATTCTTCATTACCTGATGGTTTTGCATCCAGCCATTTATCAAAATGACCATTATTCCTCGCATCGGTTTGGTCTTCCCAGCCATGCGGCAGCGAACTCATCCATGTTGCCTTGGTATCTTTAATGTTCAGGCGGAAAGGTGCATAGGTTTCTCCTTTTGCATTCGTTTGCAGCCAGACCGGATTTTTATTTGGAAGGGTGATAGCCCGGGGATCATTGAACCCACGAACGCCTTTCAAAGAACCATAGCAATGATCAAACGAACGGTTCTCCTGCATCAACAGGACAATATGCTCTGCGTCCATAAATGTGCTGCCCGGGGCAGGATCAATAGCGAGTGCATTCCGAACGGAAGCGGGAAATGCATTTAAAAACCCGATACCGCTTGAAAGTAAAGCTGCTTTTTTAACGAATTCCCTTCTTGTATCCATTGTTTTATGTTTCATAAGCAAGTTAACAAGAATATGCTGATGCAGCTTTTAATGCGATGATTTAATTTCAGGATTTTAACTGTAGCGGCTTAACTTTTATACTTCCTTCTTCTTACCTGCCTTTAATTATCTTTGAAGCTTTATTTTATTTAGTTGGCATCAATGTTTTTTTCGGGAAAAAGAGATAATTACTATTGGGTATTCCTGTACCGCCTGGCAATTGTGCTGGTATTGTTTTTCATGTGCCGCGTCCTTTTTTACTTATTAAACCAATCGCTTTTTCCCGGCATTCATTTTTCAGAATGGATGAAAATATTTAAAGGCGGTTGGGTATTTGACATTGCTGCATTGTGTTACTTCAACGCATTGTTTATTTTTCTAATGTTAATGCCTTTCCGGTTCAGGTACGTTGAGGCTTACCAGCGGGTAGTTAAATACATTTTTTATATAACAAACGGCATCGCGGTTTTATTGAATTGCATTGATTTTATTTATTACCGGTTCACACTTCGTAGAACAACGCGTACTGTATTCAGCGAATTTTCAAACGAAGTAAATAAGAAAGCATTATTCAAAAATTTTTTATTGGATTACTGGTATGTGGTATTGATTTACGCAGCACTTATTTTATTGATGGTATGGCTTTATAACCGTGTAAAAATACATACTGAGATAAAGCGCCAAAAAGGACGTTTTTTTTATATAAAAGCGATAGTTGTTCTATGTCTTACTATTGCATTAGCAATTGGTGGTA
>JAEUVI010000504.1 GCA_016787105.1 Chitinophagaceae bacterium
AAAGATGAATTAGAGACATGGATTGAGCATACAAGCCTTTCTTCAATGGGAGCAGATGTGGCCGACATTAATAATGACGGATTCCCGGATATTTTTACAACTGATATGCTGCCTGATGATGAATACCGCCTTAAAACAACCTCTTCGTTCGACTCTTATAATGTAGAACAGATAAAGCAACGTTCTGGTTTTTACAGGCAGTATATGCAAAATACACTTCAGTTAAATAACAGGAACGGCAAATTTTTTGATATAGCCTATTTCAGCGGTGTAGCAGCATCTGATTGGAGTTGGGGCGCTATGATGTTTGATGCGGATAATGATGGGCTAATTGATATATATGTATGTAATGGCATAGCCAGAGATGTAACTAATCAGGACTTTATTGACTTTTTTGCGAACGATGTGGTGCAAAAAATGGCACTAGGAGGAGAAAAGGAAGATGTAAATACGATTCTGAATAAAATGCCTGCTTCACCTATTCCCAATAAATTTTATCAAAATAAAGGTAACCTCAGGTTTGATGAAACAAGTAATAGTTGGGGCACAAATCATAGCTCTTTCTCAAATGGTGCAGTTTATACTGATCTAGATAATGATGGGGATCTGGATTTAGTAATTAACAATGTGAATGGGCCGGCTTTTATTTACCGCAATAAAAGTCGGGAATTAAATAAGAATCATTATATAGCTTTCAAACTTTCAGAAGATAGTGGAAACCAATTTGCAATCGGTGCTCATATAAAGGTTTATCTCGATAGTCAGGTTCTTAGTAGAACTGTAATGCCCAGCAGGGGCTTTCAATCTTCAGTTGATTACAAAGTAAATATTGGACTGGGAGCGCATTCGGTTATCGATTCGGTACAAATTACCTGGCCGGATGCTTCTCTTACTACATTATATAAACTCTCTACGGATACGTTATTAATCATAAATAAATCCGCAGAGGCGCTTACACTTAAAAAAGAAGTAAACGATCAAAAAAAGATTTTTGAAAAAATACAGGCAAACCAATTTGAAAAGCATAATGAGGATCCTTTTGTCGATTTTTATGTAGAACAAAACTTACCTAGACTCTTGTCAAAAGAGGGGCCCTCAGCATCCTGTGCTGATGTGAATAATGATGGATTGGAAGATATTTATATTGGAGGGGCTTCAGGTCAGCCAGGTCAATTATATCTTCAAAAGAAAAACGGTTTCGTAAAAATAAGCCAGCCATTGTTTGAAAAGTTCAGTAAAAAAGAAGATGTAGCAACAGTTTTTTTTGATGCTGATGGAGATAATGATGCTGATTTGTATATAGGTACAGGAGGAAATAATATGCCGCCTGGTAATGACTACTATGCGCATAGACTATATAAAAATGATGGCAAAGGGAATTTTTCGTGGGATTCTACAGCATTCCCTCCAAATTATCACAATATAGCTATTGCGATACCTTACGATTTCGACAAGGACGGAGACCTGGATTTATTCATTGGAGGACGGAGTGTTCCCTATTCCTATGGTGAATCGCCGAACAGTTATATTATGCAAAACGACGGCAAGGGGCATTTTAGGGATGTAACAGAAGCAGTATGTAAGCCATTGAAAAATATAGGAATGATTACCGGGGCAGTTTGGGCAAATATTGTTGGAAATGCAGAAAAAGAATTGATCGTTGTTGGAGAATGGATGATTCCGAGAGCTTTCCGTTACGTTAACACTCATTTTGAAGAGATAAAAACAAATCTCTCAACGTATTTTGGATGGTGGCAAACAATAAGCGCAGCAGATCTGGATGGACATGGTTTTGATGATCTGATTTTAGGAAATATTGGAGAGAACTTTTGTTTAAATCCTAATAAAGATAATCCTGTAAAGCTATGGATATATGATTTTGATCAAAACAAAACTGTTGACAAAATACTTACCCGAACAGTGAACGGAAAAGATATGCCTGTTTTTCTCAAGAAAGAGATAACAGATCAGATACCATCCTTAAAAAAACAAAATTTAAAATACGAGCAATATGCATCTAAATCAATTCAGGATTTATTTCCTGCGGAGATATTAGCAAAAACAACTGTTCGTCAATTTGATTATTCATCTTCAATAATAGCGATGAACACCGGTGATGGCAAATTCGATGTTATAAGAATGCCAAATGAAATACAATTCTCAAGCGTCAATTCAGTGAAAAGTATAGATATAGATGGCGATAAAAGATTGGATTTAATACTTGGTGGCAATACTGCAGATTTTCTTC
>JAEUVI010000550.1 GCA_016787105.1 Chitinophagaceae bacterium
AAAAACACCGCTAGAATACCATAGAGAATAAAAAATAAATCTACACCGAGGTTTATTCCGTTGAGATAAACGACACTTGTAATAACCGGGTATAAAATAAAATAAGCAATCATCCCGGCTTCATGTTTTTTATACCAATTGAGTGTTAATACCAGTACGCTGATCATGGGTGGCGCAAATGCTGCAAGCCATGCTGCAGCTGGTAAATTGCGATCCTGTAAAAGACCCGTAACCGGAACAATAACCCCGGCAATAAGATTCAGAAAATTGAGAAGATTAAAAATCTGCAGCTTTCTTTTCGCAGAATCATCCATTGATGCGGTGACTCCTATTGACTGAACACGTTCAAAAAAACGGGATATTTTTTTTTGCCATATGCCCAAACGTTGCAGCAAGGCACTTTCTTTCCCATGATCTTGCTTTGTTGTATTGTAAACTTCTTTCTCAGCAGAAAGCGATGTACTGCTATGCGAACCCGTAGATTTGAATTTGCTTTGGATAATGGCAAAATGGTGCTGAAGGAAACTCATCGTTTATTCAATTGGGACAAAGGATTATGGCTTTATAGCTTGGACGGCAAAATAGAAAAATAAATCCGTAATCGCAAATATAAACACCTGTAAATGAAAAGAATCTGCAATCCTATGACATATGTCATTCAGGGCTATTCAATTTTGGTCTTAAACGGCTCCTTGATTTATTAAAAATATTGCTGCCTTTATCTATTCCCTGGCGTATTTTCTTTTGCTCTTCAACTGGTAAATGAATGATTTCCTGGCATTCTTTGCTGCAGCAAGCTTCATACTTCTCCTTGCATTCATCACATTGAATAAACAATAAGTGACAACCATTATTCGCACAGTTAAGATGTGTGTCAGCAGGCTTGCCGCATTGGTGACATTTTGAAATAATATCAGGGGTAATGCGCTCACCCAATCTTTCATCAAATACAAAATTCTTACCGATAAAATTACTTTTAAGGCCGGATTCATTTACCTGTTTTGCATAGTTGATAATGCCGCCTTCCAGGTGAAAAACATTCTTAAACCCATGGTGCAGCATATATGCTGATGCTTTTTCGCAACGGATACCACCGGTGCAATACATGATAATGTTTTTGTCCTTGTTATCCTTCATCATATCCACCGCCATCGGCAACTGTTCCCTGAAAGTATCGCTTGGAATTTCTAACGCATTTTCAAAATGACCTACTTCATATTCATAATGATTCCGCATATCAATTACAACCGTGCCGGGATCATTCATCAATTCATTCATTTGCGCAGCATTTACGTATCTGCCTTTATTGAGCATGCTGAATTGCGGATCATCAATTCCATCAGCCACAATTTTTTCACGCACCTTTACTTTCAATACCCAGAAAGATTTGCCATCATCCACAGCTACGTTCAACCGTAAGCCATTGAGAGGTTCGATGGAATAGAGATAACTCTTAAAAGCATCAAAATTTGCCGATGGTACGCTTACCTGCGCATTTATGCCTTCATGTGCCACATAGATGCGGCCAAACACATTTAATTTATACAAGGCTTTATATAGTTCATCACGAAAAATTTGCGGATCGGCAACAGGAAAATAGTTGTAAAACGAGATAGTAGTGCGAGGTTCTGTTTCTTCATATAAACGCTTTTTAAGCTCCTCGCCGGAAATCCTATTATGTAGTACTGCCATAAGTTTTGAAATTTGAACCCCGGCTTTCCGGGATAATTTATAGAATTGGACAGTTGCAGGCTGAACCAAATTTCAACACAAAGATAAAGCATGGAGAATAAAGAAAGAAATACGCTGTCGAAAGAAACTTTTTAAGAATCAATCCATTCGCAGGTAATCTATTTCAAGAAAATCTTCCACCTCATTTAGCCAACGCTGCTGTACAAATGCGATATGATCCGGGTGATTATTATACTGATCGTATAATTGCTGGTTTGCAAATTCCATAGACAAACCAAATTCAAATTTATTCTTTGGACTTACCTGTTTCAGGCATTCAAAATTTTCGACTCCGGCAATGAAAGCAAGTTTTTTCGCAGCGGCTAAAAATTCTTTTTCTTCCAAAGAATCATTTGCATGTTTAAGCTTAAAAATTAC
>JAEUVI010000555.1 GCA_016787105.1 Chitinophagaceae bacterium
AAGAGAAGAGCCGCGAACGATTGCAGCAGCAACTCCCCAGGTGGAAGAAAATAAAACTGTGGTTATCCAAAAGCCGGTTGAACAGCCTGTAGCTAAAACAGAAACACCCAAACAACAACCGGTAATTACAGAGAAAACTATTGCAGTTTCACGCATACCGACAATTGAAGAAAAATTCCTGACGCGCAAAAAAGTATTTACCAAAGAAATTGAACTCGCCGGCGATTCTGTTGAACTCCGCTTTTATGATAACGCAGAAATTGATGGCGATTCTATATCTCTTTTCCTGAATGATAAATTAATTTTTGAGCATATCAAACTCACAGGTAATGCCTATGTAGTAAAACTCGCGATAAGTGATTTGAATGAAAACAATGAGTTAATAATGGTAGCAGAGAATCTTGGCTCCATTCCTCCAAATACTTCTTATATGCTGGCAATAGTAAATGAAAAAAGATATGATGCATACCTTGCAAGTACAGAAAACAGCAGTGCAAGGATAAGGTTTGTGAAGAGGAAGTAAGGGGCCCCTCTAAATCTCCCCGAAGGGGAGACTTCAGATTCCTATAGTTAAAAAATATTTTCTGTTGATTTAAAACCTTCCGTCGAAGATAGCATCTGTAAATAAGAAAACTCTGATTTACTTTTTATCCTTTTAACTCTTAGCTTACCTCTTTGCGCCTTAGCGTCTTTGCGTGAAATCTAAAACGATACCGTCGCCAGCACTGCAAAGTGATCAGATGCGAACCTTCCCTCCCATGTTTCGGAGATAGTAGCATGGTTCAGTACTTTCCATTTCCCCTTTAGAAAAATATGATCAATTGGTTCATTACTCACTTCTTTTGACTGAAAGCCGGTAAACGTACCTTCAGGCCCGTAGTGTGGCGTTTGAGAAATTTCCTTTGAATCAATTAAATGAAGTGGATTGCTTTTGTCTGTAATAATTTGTATCGGCTCATCAGAAGCTGTAGCATTAAAATCGCCGGTGATGATGGCTGGTGTTGCACCTGCTATTTCTTTTACTTTTTGCAATAAGAGTTTAGCGCTTTCTCTTCTTGCTTCTTTACCTATATGATCGAAGTGCGTATTGAAATGATAAAATACTTTTTTTGATTTTTTATCCCTGAACTTCGCCCATGTTACAATTCTCGTTATTGCGGCATCCCAGCCTTTGCTGCCAATTATAGCTGGTGTCTGTGACAACCAGAATGTTGCGGATTGCAACACCTGCAGTCTTGTTGTATCATAAAATATGGCTGAGAATTCTCCTTTTTCTTTTCCATCATCACGACCAACTCCTATTGACTTATAATTCTTCAACCGCTCACGCAAATCATTCATCTGATCAGCCAATGCTTCCTGCACGCCGAGCAGTTGTGGTGCATAGTATAAAACCTGTGAAGCGAGTTTATCTTTCCGGTTAGGCCATGCATTGAGACTATCACCCGGGTTATTGTATCGGATATTGAAGGTCATTACTTTCATATCCTGTGCGTGTAATAAAATTGAGAAAAAGAGAAATAAAGAAATGGCAGCAATCTTTTTCATAAGCTTTTATTTGTTTTCACGCAGCGGCACAGAGAACACAGAGATTTTTTTTACACAGCGAACCCTGCGTTTCTGCGTGATATTATTTTACACTTTCAAAAATCTTTCTTTTACGCTTCAGGACGGGCGAACTATAACAATTAACTCTTTATAAATTATCGTCCAGACGCTTATTATACCACCACATTCACCATCTTATTCTTTACATAAATAATCTTCTTGTGCGGTTTCCCTTCCATCCATTTCTTCACTACATCATTGTCTAAGACGATTTTTTCTACCTCTTCCTGCGAAGCGGATAAAGAGATATCCAGTGTTGTCCGCATTTTCCCGTTGATGGAAATAGGGTACTCTTTACTGCTTTCTGCAACATACTTTGCTTCAAATACCGGGAAGGCTGCATCCAAAATGCTTGAATTGTTTCCCAGCTGTCCCCACAATTCTTCTGCAATATGCGGAGCATATGGTGTGAGCAAAATCAATAATGGCTCAAGAATTTCCTTCTTAGTACACTTCAAATCTGTCAGTTCGTTTACTGCTATCATAAATGTACTTACCCCTGTATTGAAACTGAAACGTTCGGTATCGTCTTCAATCTTTTTGATTGTTTTATGCAGAACTTTCAAATCAGCAGCGGTTGGAGCCTCACCCCCCGCCCTCTCCAAAGGAGAGGGAGCCGTGGTCGTCCATATCGGGCCTTTAACTTCATCAAAAAACAAACGCCATAATTTTTTCAGGAAGCGGTGTACCCCTTCAATTCCTTTTGTATCCCATGGTTTGCTCATTTCTACCGGGCCGAGAAACATTTCGTACATACGGAAAGTGTCGGCGCCATATTTCTCTGTCAGGTCTGTTGGATTGACAGTATTGAAATAGCGCTTGCTCATTTTTTCAACTTCCGATCCACAGATGTATTTTAATTCCTGATTGCCGAGACTGCAGTCGAATGATTTTGTACCGTCTTCAAAAACAAATTGTGCATCCGCATATTCAGGGCGCCATTTTTTAAACGCTT
>JAEUVI010000005.1 GCA_016787105.1 Chitinophagaceae bacterium
TGCGGATGCACAGGTTTCGCCGCAGTGATAGCAGATTGTTTTTTGATCAGCCTGTGCAGGTCGGGACATAGTTTTGCCTGGTAATTTGTGCTAAAGTAATAGCCTGTTAGTGGAGTGATGTTGATAAACTTCACCGGTAAAAATGATTTTTATCAGGACAGTGCTTTTCCTAATTTTAGATAATTGTCAAAACACTTAAGCCAAAAACTTATGTCGCAAAGAACAATTCTTATTATAGACGATCATGATGATTTGCGGGAAAATACAGCCGAGATATTATCTCTTGGAGGATATCGTACGCTTACTGCCGAAAACGGGAAGAGGGGAGTGGAGGTAGCACTGGCAGAAAAACCGGACTTAATTGTTTGTGATATCATGATGCCGGAGTTGGATGGTTATGGTGTGTTGCATTTATTGAGAAAAAACCCTGAGACAGAAGATATTCCCCTGATTTTTTTAACAGCTAAAGCGGAACGTAGCGATTTGAGAAGAGGAATGGAGATGGGAGCAGATGATTATGTAACCAAGCCTTTTGAAGAGATAGAACTGATGAATGCAATAGAAACCCGGCTGAAGAAATATGAAGTATTGCATAAAAAATACGCGGCTACTGGTAAGGGGCTGAGTGAACTGGCAAAAGATCTCCGTGATTCAGGCATGCTGCAGTTTAACCTGGAAAATTATAATTCAGAAGCATATACCAAAAAGCAAGTTATATATACGGAAGGAAAAAGGCCACGTTTCCTGTATTATATAGTAAAAGGGAAAGTAAAAGCGGTACGGTCAAACGAAGATGGCAAAGAGTATATTATTGATCTGTACAGCGACGGTGACTTTTTGGGATATCCGGCTTTGATAGAAGAAAAGAATTATGATGAATCTGTAATTGCCCTGGAGGATACAGAAATAATGCAGATACCACGTGAAGATTTTCAGCAAATAATATACAACGATATAACTGTTGCATCACGTTTTATACGTATCATAACACAAAATGTAAAAGAAAAAGAAGAACGATTGCTGAACCTGGCGTATAGCTCGTTGAGAAAAAGGGTAGCGAAATCATTAGTGGATATTCATGAAAAGTTCAATGCGGATACAAAAAATAAGTCTATAGAAATATCGCGGGATGATATTGCGCATTATGTAGGAACCGCTACAGAATCATTAATCCGGACACTGAGTGATTTTAAATCAGAAAAACTCATTGAAACGCGAGATGGTAAAATTGTAATTCTTGATATCTCGAAGCTGAAAAATCTTTTATATTAGTTATTCTTTGTGTTTGCTTAGTTTTTTAATGATGTCGTCCATCATTTCTATTTGTATTTGCTGAATCTCCATTAACTCCTGCTGTTGGTTTAATAATAGATGATCCAGCTTTTCATGCAATAATTGTATTTCCAGTTCAGCTTTCAGGTTAACCATATAATCCTGTTTGCTTCTTTTGCGATCTTTTTCTTCCTGCCTGTTCTGGCTCATCATAATTACCGGCGCCTGCAAAGCAGCAATGGTAGATAACAATAAGTTTAGCAATATAAAAGGATATGGATCGAAAGCCTTTTGTTGTTTGGCCATCAGCATATTAATAGCAATCCATGCCGACATAAAAATGATAAAGCCTGTAATGAACGACCAACTGCCACCAACTTCCGCTACTTTATCCGCAAGCCGCTGTTTCCATGAGTAAGTTGAGTCATCTTTATCTGTTTCTTCAGATACGACCTGGTTGTTCTTTATTTTATCCAGCACATCTTTATCAAGGGAAGATAAACGGCCAGCTTCATCCTTTAGTATCGTTTCAATATACTGCTGCCGGAAATGATTTAATTCCGAAACAGCGAGATTTTTATTTTCAGAAAAATCCGGGTAGGCTTTGCAAATTGTTTTCATGATACTTTCACGGATGTACCTGCCTTTTACCTTTTCATTCAGCGGAAATGTTTTGCCGGAAAGATCGCTTACAAAATTCCTTTTAGAAAATGATTGGTTATCGTCGCTGCCGTTTTTCATATCAATTTATTTGAATTGAAATTATACAAAAACCGCTAATGCGAATTGATAAAAGGTAGGGGGTTATTCGCTCAGAAAATCATCGAGATCTCTTCTTTCTTTTTTGGTCGGCCTTCCGATTTTACTCGGACGTTTGCCGGTGTGAAAGCTGGCTGCCTGGTATTGCAACCGTTCTATTTCTTCGGCTGGGGTTATGTCAATATAATATTTAATGGCTTCTGAATAAGCAACACGGTTGTGAAGCAATTCCGCTACTTTAATACGCCATCTTTTTGCCTCTGTTTTTACTTCGTATTCTTCATTTACGCTCACATGTTTAGATGCCTTTGCTGCAGTGCCATTGAATTTTACTTTACCTGTATCGCAGGCAGCAGCAGCCATTGTTCTTGTTTTAAATAGGCGGATGGCCCAGAGGTATTTGTCGAGACGGAGTTTTTCTTTTTCAGGCATGTTCTTGCTATAGAATACTTTCAGTAGTTTTTGATTAAATTTTTGTTTGTACTCTAAAATTACATTTGATTTTCAACTTTTAACTGAGATTGTGTGTAACATTGAATTTCAAACTTGTAGTTTTTGAATTCTTAATTTGATCTTTACCTCATGGATAAACAAGCGCAACTGAAAAAGTTCAAATGGTTTGCCAGCATGTTACTTGTTTTTATGGCAATGGTATACGTGCTGTGTGAGGTGGTTTTCTTCCAATATGCGTGGGCGGGTTATGTGAAAGCATTCGCGGAAGCTGGAATGATAGGCGCATTGGCTGATTGGTTTGCAGTGGTTGCATTATTTAAGCATCCGTTAGGCATTCCGATTCCTCATACGAATCTCATTGAATCAAGCAAAGATAAAATTGGTAACAACCTGGGAAATTTTGTCATCAGCAATTTTCTCACGGCAGAAACATTGCGGCCACGCCTGAAAAAATTACAAGTTGCCTCCCGTTTTGGCCAGTGGATGATTATTGATAAAAACCGGAAAAAGGTAACGGCAGAAATTTTGCGCATCATCAAAGAAGCGATTTCAAAGTTTAATGATGAAGATATTACTGCAATTATAAAAAAGCAGGCAGAAGGATTATTGGATCGGATGCCTGTAAACAAATTGGTCGCCGATGGTTTGGAAAAAGTAATACACGATGATCTGCACCAGGATTGGCTTACAACGATCGCTTTGCATTTGCGTGATCTGCTGGACGAAAACCGTGATAAAGTGCGAAAGAAAGTAAAAGAAGAAAGTTATTTCCTTGTGCCGGGTTTTGTCGATAATATGATTGCAGAAAAAATAACCAATGCGGGAATTGAGTACATGCAGAATTTCGCCACACAAAAAAATCATCATGCTAGAGGGCAAATCACACAGAAGCTGAAAAGCATTGCAAAGGATATACAGGAAAATGGAGAATGGGCCGCAAGGTTAAATCATCTCAAAACACAATTGCTTTCACCTGAAAACCTGCATGAATACAGCGGCCGCTTGTGGATATACATAAAAAAGCAAATTGAAGAAGACTTAAATAAACCCGTGTCAGCAATTGGTGAATACATTGACAAAGTATTGTATGAAATGGGAGAATCTTTAGTCAATGATGTAAAGAGACAGGAGCGGATTGACCGGTTTATACAGATACAAGCTTTAAAACTGATTATGAAATATAAAGAATCCGCAGGCGAATTAATCAGTCAGACCGTTACCAACTGGCCATCTCACGAGTTAAGTCAGAAACTGGAACTGGAGGTAGGAAAAGACCTTCAATTCATTCGTGTCAATGGTACGATTGTAGGGGGAATGGTTGGGTTAACCATCTATACCCTTACACAATTGTTTCATTCGTGAAGTGCTGGAAAGTCCCCCATCGGGGAATTTAGGGGGCTGCAAAATACTTATGAAAGTATGGTATCGTCTCTATTCCCTTATAATAATTCTCCAGGTTGAATTTTTCATTCGGGCTATGCAGGTTATCACTGTCTAATCCAAATCCGAGAAAAACAATTTTTATTCCCAACTCTTTTTCAAATAAAGCGCAGATAGGAATACTGCCACCACCGCGAACAGGAATTGGTTGTTTGCCAAATGTGGTTTCAATTGCCTTCGCTGCTGCTTTATATCCTTTGCTATCAATCGGAGTCATATACGCTTCACCGCCGTGGTGCAATGTTGCTTTCAGTTGAACATATGGCGGTGTTATTTTTTTCAAATGATTGATCAGTAAATCTGTTATTTTATTACTATCCTGGTTGGGTACTAATCTCGCTGATATTTTTGCA
>JAEUVI010000035.1 GCA_016787105.1 Chitinophagaceae bacterium
AATAGTGGCGTTTTTATTGCTTATGTTAAACTTATAGTCTGTTTATTCTGCTCCGTCTGTCTGTGCACGCTGTACCGCATAGTTACCGATACTATTTCCTACCTGTAACCCTATTTCGCAATCGCTACGATAATGAATACCTGCCAGCATTCTTGACAAAGAAGCTTCTTGCGCCATTGCTGCATACTGTGTTGCTTTATCCGGAACAATATGACTTAAGATAGTAGCCGCTGCACCACTAAATGTTGAATGGCCTGATATATATGCAGGGAAATTGGGTATCCCGGTTAATGTTTTAATTTTTGGATCCAATTGTGTTGGCCTTGGATTGAAATAAAAATATTTTGTATCCCAGCATACAATTGCAGCATCCATTAATGTCATATTCAACAATGCCATATTTCTTGCCCATCTCGCTTCGCTGAAATTTTTTGTAATAAAATCTTCTGCAGCAATCGCATTCCAATGGCCTGGCGGTGTATAGGTAGCAACACCATCAGCCCAGAAGTGAACGATGCGGTAATTTTCTCTTGTATCATTTTTTACATAGCCATATATCTCTTTTGTTTCATCCTCCATGTTTTTGCTGGATGTAGATGGTGGTGGCCCCGGACGAAGAGAAACTGCTGTCAACGAATCGAACAGGAATGTTTTTACTTTTCCAAATAGCGGAAGCATTGGCGGACGTTTTGGTAACTCAAGACTATACCACGGAGTTTCTCCACGGGCTATAGCATCATTTTCCATTTGTGTCCATATTGCCTGGTTTCCACCTGCAGCGCCGGCACGGTCAGTACGGGCACGTGCTACAAATTTTTGTGCCACTGCTTTACCCAGCGCTTCACCCGCTTCTAAGTCACTGCGCACATTTGCGCCGGATAATATGCGGGCCCTTTTATGTTCCTCTGCTTTCTGCTGAATATAATCCTGGTCGCCGGGGAATAATAGTTTCATTGTTTCTACTGCTGCTCCTATTATAGCGGCATCCTCTGAAGGATAGGATGGCAAATCCGTTTTTGTAACATATACCTTTATTGAAGAATCAACTTTAAATGGTGCAGAACGATTGTACAATCTTTTATAATAATAAGCTGCTACCACTGCATCATATTGTGCTGCGCTGATATAGGCATAAGCCCGCGCAGCAAACGGTGGATTTGCAAATGGAAATTGTGGGTATGCCAAAGGGTTGCTGGCACTGGGAACAGGATACGTTCCGTCATCATTCTGATAAGGAGGCAAATTGTGTTTAGCAACCAATTCGCGAATAATCTCATTCCACCGCAGTATGGCACCTGCACCCCAATAATCAATTATTCTTTTTTCATCAGCGGTAATATTTGCCTGCCATGTTTTTATTTCATTTACCTGTGCGATATAGTCAGGTGTTGTAGTAGCTACCGGGGCAGATACAGCAATCTCGCTCGCAGAAGTTAACAACACGGGTTTCCAGTCGCCTGCATTTGCATCAATATCAGAAGGTGCTAATGGCGGAAGATTATCTGTTCTTCCTGTTACAGCTTTGGAGCAAGATACCTGCAATAATATTACTACTCCAATCACACCTGTTAAAAAAAGAAATACTTTTCTCATACCAGTTATTTTAAAATCAGTTTTGCTTTTTGTCTTTCTTGTTCAAATAGAATGCGTAGAATATACCAGCGTTATAACCGGTAGCCTGCCCAACATTTCTTCCTCCAAAAAAATCTCCTCCTAATGTGTGGGTCACCCCACCAACTACTGCAAGGTTGGTATGAAATTTAAAAGTGTATTTGAGGTTCACTCCCGCAGTGGTTGCATCCATATCATTGCTGGGGAAAGGCATATTATTTCTTGTAATATCATATCCACCTTGTGTATTCATCACATTCAGCACTGCTTCTGCTATCAGGTACCTGCCACGATAGCCAGCCCTGAAATTGAACGATAATACATCCGGCATTTCTACTTCTTTGGTAATCATTCCCTGCTCGGAATAGTAAGCTGTTCTGTCAATATCTATATTGCTCCTGCGTGAGTACGTACCGGAAATAGTAGCAGACCATCTTTTATACGTGTAGTCAATCATGCCGCGTCCCATTAATACTGAAGACCCCATACCAATAGATAATGGCAGGTAGTCAATTACATAATTTGAAAGCGGTGTGGAAAAACCACCAATAGCAATAAAAGATAATTTGCTCTTGCCAAATTTCTTTTTATATGCTTTCCATTTTGCAAAAACAGATAAATCCTGCACGCCATTTACACCATGCAATGTACCTGCCGATGCTTTGGTCCATACATAATTTCCCATAGCCATTATATTCAGGTCATCTGTAATTCCATAATTCGCTCCAATCATCATGGATTGAGTAGATACAGTACCGAGGTTCAGGTTATTTCTTTTCAGTTTTCCTTCCCAGTATTCATCCCAGGCTGAATGAGAGTACGTCGGGCCAATACAGATTTGGTTTTTATTCATCATAATTCCGTCTATGTCTGTCTGTGCATGCATTGATTTATTACTCAGTAATAGTATCGCCGCAACAGTCAGCCATTTACACGATTTAATAAGTTTCATAACGTTAGTTTTGTTTTTATACAGCAGTATATCATACTTAACGGGCTAAACCTGTTCTTTCAATCATTAAAATTTTACCGAAATCCCCACATTCACTGCGTAATCTGCAAAGGCAGCATCTCCCTGTGCGTATACTCCGGTTATTCTCGTTCTGATTTTATCTCCTTCACTTTGTGTGCGGTTTCGCACCAATGCTATTGGTACAGCTGCATATATTGTAGTCTTTTTTGCAGTATAAGAAACTCCAGGTTCAGCTGAAATAATATACCCGGGCCTTCTGAAACCACCATTCCCTCCAATCAAATCACTGGCCGGAATGCATTCCATACGTGCGCCTGCAGACAACATAAATTTCTTTACCATAAAATTGCCTCCTGCCCTCCACATATACTGATCAGGAACGCTCATAGTAGATGTTCCATACTGGATAGCGGTAGCTGAGGGAGTGCCGCCCCTGGCAGTAGAGGTGCCATTTTGCTCTCTTGGATTCAGCAGATAATAAAAATTACCATACAAACCGATAGAATGAGAAATATTGTAATAAGCATTTATCTCAGCAGTAAATCCAGTACCACCATCACCGAGTTGAATACTCTGATCAACCGGCCCCAGCACTTTGGTTGAATCATTCTTTATAAAGAAATCCTGGTAACGGTAATCACCGGTCGGCAATTTTAAACCAAGCCCGGCCTGTATATTTCCTCTATGAAATTTAACAGGATCAAGCAGCCAATAGTACGCTGAAAGGCGTACGTCCCCCAAACCAAAACTTTTTGTTTTATTTCTCGCATTGGGGCTTTCGCTACTATTGCCATAGTGCTCATATTTGGAAGAGCGTACATTTGATAAGATTGGCAGGCTAACAGCCATGGACCAGCGATTATTCAGTCGTCTTGTCAATGTAAGATCCAATGCATAGGAATGGTTGATTACTTCGGAATGCTCTGCAACACGCTGTTTTTGCT
>JAEUVI010000038.1 GCA_016787105.1 Chitinophagaceae bacterium
TTTTTGCCTTCCCATTCTTCGCGGGAGAGTGTGGGTATGTAGTGCAGTGTTGGAATTTTTTCTGTCAGGTCCCTTAGTTCATTATAATAAAGAAGATTCGCCTTAGTGCGTGTGCCGAAAATCAGGTAGATATTTTTATGAGGCACATTATGTATATTAATATAGTGCAGCATACTTCTGAACGGCGCTATGCCTGTACCGGTACAAATCAGGAAAAGATCTTTATCAAGTGGATCGGGTAATACAAAAACGCCCTGTGCACCGCGAAATGTTATTTCCATTTGTTCTTTCCACTCGTTGAAAATATAATTGGTGCCTGCGCCACCTTCCATTAATACAATTACGAGTTCAAAAGTATTCGTGCCGTCTGGCCATGATGCAATGGAATAGCTGCGCCATCTTTTATTGGGCTTTTCATGAATCGGCAGATCAAGCGTTACAAACTGCCCTGGTTTGAAATCGAAGACTTCAAGTTCTGGTACCTGTATCCAAAACCGCTTTGTGTTGTACGCTTCACTTTCAATTTTTGTTATAATTCCTTTACGCCAGGGTTGAAGGGCCATGAATTTTTGATGAATATATTAATAATACTGTTTGCAAAGTTAACGGGCATGAAAATAATATTGGTTATGTAAGTCCGGCTTATGATTTATTTCCTTATTTGATAAATATTTTTTACTTAATTAAACACAGCATTTCAAGTGTTACATTAAGTTATACACAAATAAATGGCTTGGCACGGTCATTGGCTCTCTATGATTGCCTCCTGTAATTTAATCCACCAATATTTATTGATTTACTTTCTTTCTTATTCATTGAGATGATGAGGTAATTTATTCTTAATATAAAACGCTGAATCTATGAAACGACTATTATTAGCAGGTGGAATTGTAGCGACTGGCTTAGCTGGGCTGGTTGCTTTCCGTGGTGTTGAGCAGGCTTCTATTACAGGCAAAGTATCTCCTGCAGATGCAGCTGTAGCAGTATGGGCAGTAAATGCTAACGATTCTACTACGGCGAATGTTGTAAATGGAGCATTTTCCCTGGGAGTGAAAGCCGGCACTTACAAAGTAATTGTTGATGCAAAGGATCCATATAAGGATGCGTCACTCGACAATATCGAAGTAAAGGACGGAGTACCTGTAGATGTTGGAGAAATTAAATTGCAACAGTAGTCTTGCAATCCTTCATTTGCCAAAGGCCGGCTTTTCGGAGCCGGTTTTTGTTTTTTTTAAAATTGTGGGGTTCGGAAAGTCTGTTTTGGATTAAGAACCTTTATCGGTTTATATTTGCAGTCCTCATGGGCGTTCAGAATTTGTTGACACAGTACCAGGATACCCCCCGCATTTTTCAGATAGCGGATAGGCTCTCTTTTTCCCAACCAGAAAAAATTTTTCTTAAAAATCTTCATGGTAGCTCTTCCCAATTTGTAGTGGCAGCTGCTTTTTTACACCCTGCATGCAGCCAGCTCAACCATCTTATTATATTGAACGATGCTGAGGAAGCAGCTTATTTCCATAATACATTGGAAAACCTTACAGAAGCGCTTGATATTTTCTATTTCCCTTCTTCTTTCAAGAATAAAAAGAATTACCGGTTGCTGAATTCTTCACACGTAATGCTGCGTACCGAAGCATTGACAAAGATTGCGGCGGGAGGTAATAAGAAAGTGTTTGTTACGTATCCAGAAGCATTGCATGAAAAAGTAGTATTGCCTTCGAAATTATCTGGTAATATTATTTCAATCAAAACCGGTGATGTTCTGAATACACCTGACTTGTTATTGAAACTGGCAGACTATGGTTTCGAAAGAACTGATTTTGTATATGAACCTGGCCAGTTTGCCATTCGTGGTGGTATTCTTGATATTTATTCTTTCGGAAATGATAAGCCATACCGGATTGAATTGTTTGGCAATGATGTAGATTCAATACGTATTGTAGATCCGGAAACACAACTGAGTGAAAGGAAATTATTGCAGGTAAATATTATTCCTAATGTTGACACACAATTTGAGAATGCTGAAAAGGTGTCAATTTTCGATTTTCTACCAACAAATACAATTGTGTGGGTACAAGACTATGATCTTTGCCGTGAGAAGTTGCTGGATGCTGAAGATGATGTGAAATCGTACCTGCGCCTGCAGGAGGATTTTAAAGCGCTGCACACTTCAAAGAAGAATGATGAAGATGAAGACAGGTTTGTCAAAACAGAAACAACTGAAGACGAATTTATAACTGCCGATGATTTTGAAAGGAAATTATTATCCCGCCATATCGTTGAGTTTGGGTACCGACCGTCTGTGGCCAAACATGAAATTGAATTTAACACCAGAGAGCAGCCTTCATTTAACCGTCAGTTCGATTTACTTATTAATGATCTGCGGCAATGGGAAAAGAAAGGATTTAAGCTTTACCTCTTTGCCGAAAATCCAAAACAATTAGAAAGGCTATACAGCATTTTTAATGATTTGAAAGCCGACATCCAGTTTCAGCCGATTGCTACGGCAATACATGAGGGCTTTATAGATGAAGATCTGAAAGTAGTTTGTTATACCGATCACCAGGTTTTTCAACGGTATCATAAATACAAAGTAAAGCAGGCATATAATAAAAATAAAGCGCTTACCCTACGCACTCTTCGTGAGTTACAACCGGGGGATTATGTTACGCATATTGATCATGGGGTAGGTGTGTACAGCGGATTGCAAAAAATAGAAGCAAATGGAAAACTGCAGGAAGCAGTACGAATTATTTATAAAGACAGCGATATATTATACGTCAACATCAGTTCGCTGCATAAAATCGCGAAGTATACCGGTAAGGAAGGAAGCATGCCAAGAGTAAATAAACTTGGCAGTGATGTATGGGCAAAGCTCAAAGAAAAAACGAAAGCAAAAGTCAAGGAAATTGCGTTTGATCTTATAAAACTATATGCAAAGCGAAAGGCACAGGAAGGATTTGCACATGCGCCTGATAATTACATGCAAACCGAACTCGAGGCTTCTTTTATATATGAGGATACCCCTGACCAGAGCAAAGCAAGTGCGGATGTAAAGAAAGATATGGAACAGCCTTCACCCATGGATCGGCTCGTCTGTGGTGATGTAGGCTTTGGAAAAACAGAGATTGCGATTCGTGCCGCTTTTAAAACATGCATTGATGGCAAGCAAGCTGCGATTTTGGTGCCAACAACTATTCTAGCATTTCAGCACTATAAAACATTCAGCGAACGATTAAAGGATTTTCCGGTAAAAGTAGATTACATCAATCGCTTTAAATCTGCGAAAGAAAAGAAAGAAACATTTAAAAGAGTTGAGGAGGGAAAAGTAGAGATTATTATCGGTACACATGCATTGCTTGGAAAAGATGTAAAGTTCAAAGACCTTGGACTACTGGTGGTAGATGAAGAACAAAAATTCGGAGTAGGCCACAAAGAAAAAATTAAAACACTTCGTACAACGGTTGACTGTTTAACACTTACAGCTACGCCGATACCAAGAACATTGCAGTTCAGCCTGATGGGCGCAAGGGATTTAAGTATTATTAATACACCTCCACCTAACAGGCAGCCGATACAAACCGAAGTATTGGTTTATAACGAAGACGTGATACGCGACTCTATTTATTTTGAAACAGAACGTGGCGGCCAGGTATTTTTTATTCATAACAGAGTGAAAGGTTTGCCGGAAATGGCCAACCTTATACAGGGGCTTTGCCCGGATTTAAGTATCGGTTATGCACACGGGCAAATGGAAGGTCACGAGCTGGAAGAAAAAATTCTGGATTTCATTGATAGAAAATATGATGTACTGGTATGTACCAACATTGTCGAAAGTGGTGTGGATATTCCTAATGTAAATACAATCATTGTAAATAATGCACACCAATTTGGATTGAGTGATTTGCACCAACTCCGCGGCAGGGTAGGGAGAAGCAATAAAAAAGCATTTTGTTATTTGCTGGCACCGCCTATGAGTACGTTACCAGCTGATTCAAGAAAGAGATTGCAGACACTTGAACAGCATAGCGAATTGGGAAGCGGTTTCCAGATAGCGATGCGTGATTTAG
>JAEUVI010000068.1 GCA_016787105.1 Chitinophagaceae bacterium
GGTAAATTCTAAATTATTCATGTTTGTCAATTGATATGTAAAATATTTGCAGGTTGAAACTGCGAGGGTGCAAGGTAATTTTTTTGAGTGAAGTTGAAACTCCGAAAAATTCAAAAACCGGCGATACTTTAAAAAACAAAAGTTGATAAGCGCAAATGCCTATCAACTTTTCGATTCATTAATTTATTGGTTAAATCAATATCTTTTCTTTTTAAACTTGCCGCCGCCTCTGTCATTGCGATCATTCCGGTGTCCGCCATTGTTTCGTTGTTGAAATTTACCTCTTGGTTTGCCATATCCTCCACGCTGGTTTTCCTGTTGTGGGCGAAATGCTTTTACGTATGGTGTATTGGTAAATGTTAACTGGCCATCTGTCAATCCCGACAGTTCGCTTTGTATTGCATCATCATGTACTTGCTCTTTGTGCCAATTGTTATAGGCCAGCTTCATATAGTAAGCAACTGCATTGGCGAATCCGAGGCGCTTTCCATTGTCTTCTTCTTTTAATGCTTTGTTGATTACGAGTTCAAGATTTTTTCCAAGATGAGAAAATTTTGGATGACGCTTGGGATAAGGCAAAGGCTTGGGCTTGCCTTTCAGTGTTTCCCTTGTAGGAATGGGATAGGGCGATTTTACCTGTAATTTAAAATCAGAAATAAGAAACAGGTGATCCCATAGTTTATGCCGAAAATCTTCTACGTTTTTTAAATGAGGGTTCAGAAAACCCATTAATTCAATTACCGCGTATGCATTGGCTTGTCGACGATCGGGGTCTTCTATAGTAAGTACGTGCTCAATCATGTGCTGAATATGTCTGCCGTATTCGCGCATTACAAGATAATTCCTGGTGGTGTTATATTCCATGTAAAGTTTTAGATAATTAAAGCAAATGTAATAAAGTAATGAGATGAATGAAAATCAGCGTAATAAAATTGCAGTGTAGATAAATAAGCGGGAAAAAAATAAGGGGCCCCGAACCAAGGCCCCTTTTACAAGCCACCATCCTCTTCCACCTAAGAGGTCATTTAATGAGAAGTTGATTAACACAGGCTTTTTGGTTCGTCATATCTACCACCTTCACCCAATACACACCTCTCTGCAATGTGGTTATATGCCTGTAGTTACCATCCGTTATTTCAATTATTTTATTCAGTATTGTTTGTCCTTGTGTATTGGTAATGGATACCAATATTTTTCCGGTTTTATTATTATCAAATTTGATACCAATAATGCCGTTCGACGGATTTGGGTATAAAGAAAATTTGAAAGAATGATCGCTGTTAAAATCAATTGACTTTGTTTGACTTATCATCACTTTTCCAGCAATAAATTTTTGTTTTAAACGGAAATAATAGATTCCATTAACATTGTTTTTTTCAAATAAGTAATTGTATGAGATGATTCCACTATTGCTGTTTTGTTTTTCTATCACTCCTGCACTGGTAAAATTACGGCCATCAGTACTGTACTCCAGTTCATAGTAGAATTGAAGCATATCATTATTGGCTTTCCATGTTATCTGTGCCTTATTATCTACTTTTTTTACATTGAAATCAAATGCGTTGATCGGTAGCAACTCAATAGGACAGTAGCAATACTCCAATCTGTAGGTAACAGAACCTGTAGTAATAACACCACCAAGCCAGTTACCCGTTATATCTACAGTGGTGCGGCTATCAACACTATAATTATATGTCAGAGAATCGCCAACAGGCCCGTAAAAATTTGCCAGATCCGCTACATTGGTTATTAAAAAACTGGTAGAGCGTGTAAATATTTGCCCTGGTGGCACAGAGGTGTAATCTGATCCCGAGTTCGGTGTTCCGTCGTATGCCCCCAGATTATATACACCATATGTTACTGATTCCGCATTCAACAAAGGACTGCTAAGTCCATCACCACGGATTGTATCATTGCGTGTGAAATGAGCAGAAGCTGTTTTAGGGGTAGCGTCATAGTTTTCCATCCACAAAGCATTCAGGTTTCCTGTCATTTCCATTGTAAGGCGGGCGCATGTAACCATACCTGCAGTAGGATCAAATTTTGGAAACCGTAATGTGGCAGTAAGGCGACCACTGCTAAAATTAATAGTTGTATCAAACGCAACGCCGGAGGGTACATATCCATTGGGACATTGGGAAAATGATTTTTGTGGTTGTATCGTTGCGAGTAGTATTAATAAGATAATAAGAGTTCGAAAGTAGATTTGTTTCATAGGGTTAGTTTTGGTGTTTAATTAAGATGATTGACACAATAAAATTATTTTATCCAACGTTGCGAGACAAGTGTAAAATCGCCCTGTTTTTTTGCTACTGATTCCCGAATATCCACAGCATTCTTTCTTGTTCATTTGTACAGGTAATAAGTGAATTGAGTTAAAAAAAATTATAGGATAAAATGAGGGTTGATTGTCTATCATTGTAGTAATTAACTACCAAGTAAAAGCTCAGCCTGCGCGTCTATGTTCTACTTACTTAATAAGATATATACAATGATTAACTTTGCTTTGTCTTATGCAGGTTATCATTAATGCGGCCTTTCTGCCGGCTTTATATGCGGAAGAATACAACAGTTTGTTGTCTGAATCATTCAGAGCAATAGCTTTACAATTTCCTGAACATGATTTTGTTTTTATCTGTTCATTAGGGTTTAAGCCAAAACAGGAAGCTCCTGATAATGTAAAATATCATATTGTTAAGACAGGTAGCTTTTCCGGTTTAAAAAACAAATACAGGTTTGATATCAGCATACCACGTATTTTAAATAAGTATAAGGCGAATGTTTTTGTAACGCCAGTATGTTGCTCACTGAATACGACAATTCCTCAATGCCTGCTGATGCACCTGCCGGATATTATCAATTATCCTTCAATGTACTCAAGGCTGGAGGCTGCTTATTACAAAAAAAATTCAATACGCTTTATCAAAAAAGCAGAAAAAATTATTGCACTATCAGTCAGTGCAGAAAAAAGTATCTCTGCTGCCTATCCCTCCGCTGCTTGTAAAATAAATGTATCGTTGCCTGTTATATCTTCAATCTATAAACCTGTATCCTATTCAGTGGGCGAAGCAGTAAAAAATAAATATACAGGAGGTAAAGAGTTTTTTCTTTATGGTGGCAGCACGCATCCTTCATCCAATCTGCACAGTTTGTTGAAGGCGTTTTCGTTGTTTAAGAAAAGACAGCAAAGCAGTACAAAGCTTGTGATTGTGTCGTTGTCTTATCCTGCTAATCCTTCTTTTGTTAAAAGTATTGCTTCGTATAAGTTCAGGCACGATATTGTTTTTATTGAAAACTGTGACGAGATAGAATATGCCGCACTGCTTGCATCTGCCTATGCATTTGTTTATCCTGTATTGTTCAATGGTCTTTGTCTGCGTATTCTTCAGGCGGTTTATTCGCATATACCTGTTGTTGCCTCTCAGTCAGCCCTTGCTAATGAATTGGCGGGCAATGCGGCTTTATTTGTGGATGCTTCCAGCCAACAGGATATTGCAGATAAGCTGATGCGTATATATAAAGATGAATCACTCAGGAACGAGCTAATAAATAATGCAGCTATAGCCGCAGGGGCCTATAAGCTACAGTTGCCAGCACAGCGATTGTGGCAGAATATAGCGGCAATAGCGATGCCTTCTTCTTAGCCTGAATTGACCTACCTTTGCATCCCTTTTAATTATATATGGCAAAATCGAATATAAACATTGATGTAGTACTGGATGATGATCGCATGGTTGACTCTATTGAATGGCGGGCATCCGATTCAACTATTCAGAATGCACAGAAAGCTAAGGCAATGATGCTTTCATTCTGGGATAATGCTGATAAAACGGCGTTACGAATTGACCTTTGGACAAAAGATATGATGGTGGATGAAATGGCTGATTTTTTTTATCAGACATTCATGACCATGGCGGATACATATAACCGCGCTACAAAACATACAGAGCTGGTAGAAGACATGAAAAAGTTTGCGCACGATTTTTATGATAAATTCAGGAAAGAGCAGATGAAAGAAAACAAAGCCTGAAGAAAAGTGGAAATTGAAAAATTAAAAGTCAAAAAAGAGTTTAAACAAAGAAGGATGTTTTTTACTTTTTAATTTTGACTTCATCAGCAGCAACAACTTTAAAATAGTATAGATATGTCTCTCGAACAAAAAATAATGGCGGAACTAAAAACTGCAATGCTTGCCAAGGATGAAAAAACCACCCGAAGCCTGCGTGCGGTAAAGGCGGCTATTATACTGGCAAAAACTTCTGAAGGTGCTAATGGCGAACTGAAGGAAGAAGATGAAATAAAGCTTTTGCAAAAATTAGTGAAGCAGCGAAAAGATTCACTGGAAATTTTTCAGCAACAAAACAGGGCTGACCTGGTGCAGAAAGAGCAGGATGAAATAACTGTGATAGAAAAGTTTCTTCCAAAGCAACTGTCTACAGATGAGCTAAAGGTTATTGTAGCGGGTATTATTGCCGATACAGGAGCGAGCTCTGCAGCGGATATGGGTAAAGTGATGGGGGTAGCAACTAAACAGCTTGCAGGAAAAGCCGACGGAAAATCTATTTCATCAGTGGTGAAAGAAATGCTTTCAAAATAATTGAAAGTATCTGGCCTGATATGATTATTGATGTCATTTTCGCCATACTGATGGTACTGGCACTGGTAAAAGGATATAGAAAAGGATTAATAGTAGCAGTATTTTCTTTACTGGCATTTATTGTGGGTTTGGCCGCTGCTATGAAACTTTCGGCCGTGGTTGCTGGTTATATAGGAGAAACCGTAAAAATCTCCGACAAGTGGTTGCCGGTAGTTTCATTCGCTATAGTGTTTATAATAGTCGTGATACTGGTAAGATGGGTAGCAATCATTATAGAGAGAAGTGCCAAAATGGTATTGTTGGGATGGGTAAACAGGCTCTGTGGTATAATTCTTTACGTAGTATTGTACCTGACTGTTTACAGCGTAGTACTTTTTTATGCTGCGCAAATAAAAATTATAAAGCCTGAAGTGATAGGCGCATCGGTAACATGGCCGTTTATACAACCCTGGGGGCCGAAAGCGATTGATGGCTTTGGGGTTATAATTCCGGTTTTCAGGGATATGTTTACACAACTGGAAGCCTTTTTTGGAAACATTTCAAACGAGTTGCGTTAACGAGACGAAAAAATAGATTGTTGGCAATCAATTCCATAGCATATTTGCCTCAAATCTTTTATTTTAGCAAAAATTAACTGCATCAGCAGCACATGCAATACGAGATAAAACAACAGGATAAATTCAGGTTTGTGGAGGAAGGCGAAGGTGAACCATTGTTATTATTGCATGGTTTATTCGGAGCATTGAGCAATTTTCAGGACCTGATAGAATTTTTCCGCCACCATAATAAAGTGGTGGTTCCTTTATTGCCATTATTTGAACTGGATATACTGCATACATCTGTAGGGGGACTTGCCAAATTTGTAAACCGTTTTATTGAAGCAAGAGGATATAAAAATATTCACCTGCTTGGTAATTCATTAGGCGGACATGTAGCTTTGGTGCATGTATTAAAAAATCCGGAAAAAATAAAATCACTGATACTTACAGGAAGCTCAGGTTTATTTGAGAGCGGCATGGGCGATAGCTATCCTAAACGGGGTGATTATGATTATATAAAAACAAAGACTGAATTAACCTTTTACGACCCCAAAGTAGCCAGTAAAGAACTGGTGGATGAGGTGTACAATATTGTAAACGTAAGGCTGAAAGCGATTAAAATAATTGCCCTTGCCAAAAGTGCTATCAGAAATAATCTTGGCGAAGAACTCAATCAA
>JAEUVI010000086.1 GCA_016787105.1 Chitinophagaceae bacterium
CTATTTGTTTGGGTTGAAATGTTTGCAGTGGTTCTGAGTGAATGCCTTTTAATGTCTTTGCAAAAATGGGGCCTGCAACAATGATTGCAGGAATTGCTACAATCAATCCATATAATAGTGTGAGGCCAAGATTTGCGTGAAACTGTGCTACCAGTGCTGTAGGTGCGGGATGTGGTGGCAAAAAGCCATGAGTAACGGACAAAGCGGCCAGCATTGGAACACCAACATATACTGCTGGTAATTTAGTTTGGTACACAACAGAAAATATCAGTGGTATCAATAAAACAAACCCCACATTGTAAAACAAAGGAATGCCAACAATAAAGCCGGTGATCATCATGGCCCAGGTAAAATATTTTTTACCAAATACCTTCATCAGCACATCAGATATCTTTTGTGCTGCGCCGCTTTCGGCCACTAATTTTCCAAGCATGGCGCCAAGGCAAATGATTATAACCAGTTCGCCCAGCATATCCCCGATTCCTTTCTTGATAGATTTGGTTAAATCTGCAACAGGAATGCCCAATAGTAATCCTGCCAGTATGGAAATGATAAGGAATGCAATGAACGGATTGAACTTTGCCCATGTAATTAATAAAACAAGCAGTAAAATGCAGATGATGATGATAGCAATCGCCATGCGCTATGGATTGAACTTATTCTTTGTAAGCCGAATATAAATAATAAAAGGGGATTGAGCGGGATAAATCAATCTGTAATCAAATAATACATTTAAGTAGATTTTTTTAACCACAATAGAAACATAGAAAAAATATAGGAAGTAAAAATCTGTAACTTCTTTTTTTCTCATTAATCCCTTTAATCTTATCAAGCTTAGTTCTGCAGGTACTTCATCATCTTTGCAGTTTCTTCGGGATAGATGCCAATTAAATGCGATCGGATTTTTGCAGGTGATTTCTTTTCTTTTTTCTCCAATTCTACGGTTAGCATTTTTGACGCCTGAACAGGCATATGACAATCTATGCAATTGCGCGAAGTAACAGCCATAGATGAGGGATTTGCTGCACAATAATGACATTGCTCTTGTGTATGGCATGACATACATCGTTGTGAAAACAAAGCAGCATTTCCTCTTTCCTGGTTATGGGTATTATGACAAGTAGTACAGGTGAGAGTTTTGCTGTTGGTGAAACATTTACTTCTTGCTAATAAGCCGGATTGATTTACGTGTACATCAATACCTTCCGCAACAGTATCAGACGGTGCGAAGAAATGATCCAGTGTGTCTCCGGCTGCAAAACTGAATGCGGGTTTCACCAGTGTTTTTTTACCTGCATGGCACAATGCGCACATATCAAGGCTTTGTACTCTTGTAAATGAAGCAGGGTTGATGATGAACTCCGCTTTTTTTGCAGCAGGATTATTTGTATGAAAGTCTACATGCTTTTGTGCGGGGCCATGACATTTTTCACAGCTTACACCATAGAGTATTTTTGGTTTTTCTGCAGCCTGCGCTTCTTTACGTCCTGAATTATAATCGGAATAAGTGGTGTGACATTCAAGACAGCGTGTATAGACTACGCGGTTGAATTTTGGATTGCCTTCGGGAAAGCCCGGGCTGTTTGCCCATGCATGTGCTGAAGCGAAGTAAGAAACAGGCAATTGGTACAGATTGTTTTCATTCCATGATAAATAAGATTGCCCCCTTGTGCCCGATCCGATAGTGATATCCATTCTATGGATTGATCGTTCTTCACCTTTATAATATTCTACCTGGTAAAATGAATCGCCCCTGTTTTCAATGTTAACCCTCGACAAATAATTGAAGGAATAGCCTGGTTTGTCTGTGCCCGAAGCTTCTTTGATCGTTTTTTCATTTGCAGGCTGCGAAGTAAAATGATGCGCCGTTTTCAAAAAACTTTTATACACGTCCTTATGACAACTTTTGCAGGTTTCTGCACCGGCAAATTGTTGCCCTTTTTTGTTGATAATAATTTCTTTTTCCTGTTTATCAACACAGCGGCTGAATACAAAAATAAACAGCAGCAATATAAAAAGCACACCCAGCAAATGCCGGTTTCTCCGCAACATTTTCATGAGAAGCAATTCTGATAATTTCTGATTTAATAGGGGCGCAGGCATGCGTAACAAGCCTTTGCCTGTTTAAAGCGTGGTAAAGTATCAGCATTAGCTTTAGCGGATAGATTCGTATTAACGTGGTAAGTGACGGGTAAGTTCAGGTGCTCGTCTTGCATAGCAAGAGCGCAGGTTTGTTTGACGCCTTAAAATTATTTTTCCTATTACCTGTTAATGAAAAAATGAGACGAAAGACTAAAATGAAGCGACGAGTTTTTTGAAATCACAATGTATATTTTTACAAAGGGGAAAAAATGCCACAGGAGCTGCTGAGAAAATATTATACTTTGTACGCTTTGTGTTTTAGTGGAAACAATAATCTGTGAGTAAAAGGCTGTTTCTTTTCTCTTTAACATTCATAGCAAATTCTCTTTTGAGTACGTAATGCCTAAATATTCCACCAGTAATTAAATTTCAGAACTATCGCACGGTTCCGTACAGAAAGCGGAGCGGGATAATAATTATCAGTATAAACAAGGAATATATCCGAAGCAGGACTATACCGCCATTGAAAACGCGTATTCAGGTTCATATTCTTTAACTGCTCATTGTATTGCATAAATGCAGTAAAGAAAATCTTATTGGTCATCGTTACATCAATTCGCGGGCCTATCAGCCAGAAAGATGTCTGCCCCCATGGTTGCGGCAAATCAAGATTATTATAGCTGGCCGAAATATTGATGCTTACGTACGGCTGAAAGCGATAACCAAACTCGCCTGAAATATTCCACCGGCTTCCATTGGCATAATAACCGCCGAATCGCGTAGATAAAGAATAGGTGAATAACTGTTGGGGCCGGGAAAGATAGTCCGCACCATATGCGTACCAGTTATGCTTCGATCCTCTTGCAAGTGTGTCTTTACCTGAATTGGTAGGATCGAACGGGTTTAATAGTTGTACATAATCGTGGGCAACCCACGCATCTGCTACGCTTTGATCGCGAAAGTTAAAATTGTATTGAAAAACATATTCATCGTCTGTCCGCTTTGCAGATTCATCAAAGTATACAGAGGATATAATCTTCGGACCATGACTGACTAATTTGCCACCCTTTGGAAAAAATAACCTTGAAGCTTGCGGATAGATGCGGAAATAACTATTACGCGGCACGTATCCCACTTCGGCATTGTAGTTTTTACCAACATACTCATGTTGCCATAGCAGGAGCCAGCGCCTGCTGGAGTATTGCAGGTTGGCGGCATGCACCCAATCTTTCGCGTCATTATTTGGACTGAATGATTTTAATAATAATGCTTTTCCCGTCCACAGGTTATTGGCAGAGGCAAGATTGTATTCAATACCTGCATTGCGGTTGTATAAAGAATAAACAGGTTTGCTTGTATCAGCGCCGGGTTCATATTTTACCGACTGCTTATTAATAAAAATGAAACCGATATTGGATCTTGAAAACACTCGTCGTTGTAAAGCGATCACACCAAAGTTCTGTGCAGGCAATCCCGTTGCTTCTACTTTTCCTGTCTGCATATT
>JAEUVI010000113.1 GCA_016787105.1 Chitinophagaceae bacterium
TATTACCCTGGATACCGGTACCAATCAGCGCTACGCGTACTTTATCATTCGCGGAATATTTTTTGGGCTCCCATGCAAGCGTTACAGCTTCATTTTTCCGTGCTGCCAATGTTGTCAGTACAGAACCGCCTGCCATCAACATAGTGGAACCGCCAATGTTTTTTAAAAACTTACGTCTTGAAGATGAGTTTGCCAATTGAATTGATTTATGCTTTTAAAAAATTATTTTAATGCCGCTACCTGTTCATTGAAAAATTTAATCTCCTGCTTTACATCAGTCATATTATGCTCCCAGTTATTTTCTCTTTCAATTGAAAACATACCGTTGAAATTCTGCCTTTTAAACTCCGCAAATATTTCCGGCCATTTGTTTACACCTGTTCCTGTTATTACATCTTCTGCATCTGTTTTACCAAATTCTTTTACATCTTTGAAATGAGCACCGATAATATGACCTTCCAGTTTTTTCAAACATTCAACTACATCCAAACCGCTCCTGCTCCAGTGACCAAGATCTGCACAGGCACCGATATTCGGATGGCCTGTTGCCGCTGCCAGCACTGAATCAGGATGCCAGTAGTGACTTGGTTTTGGATGATCATGAATGGCTGCCTTCACACCATACACACCTGCAAGGCTATCTACAAGGCCCCAATGTTTATCTTCAGGTTCAACAGTTATATATTGCAGCCCCATATCTTTTGCAAATTCAAATAACTTCTGCCACTCCTTAGCATCTTTACCACCTGTCACACCAAACGCAATCATTGTAATACCTTTTGATTTCAGTAACTCTTTTACTTTTGCACGATCTTCAGCGGATAATTCTGGACCCATTACCGCTTTTTTTCCAAAATCACCACCCATTTGCTGACCAGGGAAAGCTTCAATAAATTTCGCTCCTGCACTATCTACTTTACTGATAGCATCTGTAAAAGAAAACAAACGGAACGTCCATAGCTGTACACCTATTTTCCATTGGTTGCTTGTGTTAGCAGCTACAGTGCTGCTGTCTTTAGCTGCCGATGATGAATCATTTTTTGTTTCTGTACTTGCGGATTGTTCGCTGTTATTGCAAGCGGTAAATAATAAAGCGGCAATCGAAAAGAAAAGAATGTTTTTTTTCATTACTCAATCATTTATAAAACAATTAAAAAATAAAATTTTCTCAAGTTAAGAAGAAATGAAACAGGTTCTTAGAAAATGAAATGTACCGGCATAAAAAATGCCCTGCCATAAGCAGGACATTTCATCTATTTCAATCAAAAATTTCCGAATCAGAATGGTAAATCATCAATCGGTTCTGTTATTTCACCGGGGGTTGGGATGCTGCTATGCGATGTAGCTGCGGCAGGTGCTGAAGAATAAGAAGATGCTGAGGGAACTCCACCTTCTCCACGGCCACCCAACAATTGTACTTCACGTACACGAAGAGATAAAGATGCGCCAGCCGTTCCGTCCTGTCTTGTAAAGCTTCTTACTTCAGGCGTACCTTCTACAAATACTTGTTTGCCTTTTGTCAGATAGGGAGATAATGCTGTCCTGTCTGTCCAGTAAGCGCAATCTACCCAGGTTGTTTTCTCCTGGTTATTGCCCTGGCTGTCGCGATACTTTTCAGTATGTGCTACAGTGAAGTTGATTACATTTTTTCCGTTTACTGTGTTAACCACGCAATCTTTGCCGAGGTTACCAATTACCTGCATTTTAATCATAGTGCTCAAATTTTAATATGCGTAAATAAAAATTAGACAGGCAATTTAAGTTAATTCTCTAATTCCCATTCAAAGGACAATAAGTACTTATTAACATACAAGGCAGATTTACTATAAGCCCTCGCCTTTCGGTTTATCATGCCTCTTTTTTGTAATTTTAAGTATGGAAGTAAAAGAGCCGGCGCCCTCATATGAAAAAAAGAGGTATTCGATAGAAGAGTACCTGGAAATGGAGGAGGATTTTGACATCAAGCATGAGTATTACAAGGGTGAAATATTCGCGATGTCCGGCCCCAAAGTCCGGCACAATATTATTGCAGGAAATGTATTTGGTAGTTTATCTAATAGCCTGAAGGGAAGTAAGTGCAGGCCCTTCAACAGTGATCAAATGCATCAATTTCTCTCAATGAGATATACGAAGGTGTTGACTCTTTAATAAAGTAATAAAATCATCCATCTTTTAAGTTATCAGTATGAACCGCAGGCAATTTATCCGTAATTCATCTTTCGCAGCAGCAGGTATTACCATTCTTAATTTCCCGGTTTTTGGTAAAAACGCACCGAGTAATAAAGTAGTAGTTGCAGTAATGGGTGTCAACAGTCGTGGCGCATACCTTGCACGTTGCTTTTCTGAACTTGAAAATGTGGAAGTCGCATATATCTGTGATGTAGAAGATGGCGCCATTAAAAATGGCCTGAATGAATTACGCAATGCGAAACGACAACCTACTATTATAAAAGACATCCGTGAACTGGTAAAGAAAACAGATTTTGATGCACTGGTAATTGCAGCACCAGACCATTGGCATGCGCCTGCTGCATTGCTTGGTGTATCACACGGAAAACATGTGTATGTTGAAAAACCATGCGGACACAATCCCCATGAAGGAGAGTTGCTGGTACAGGCCATGAACAAATACGGCAAGCTGATTCAAATGGGTAACCAGCGCCGTTCCATGCCGCAGATTATCGGCGCGGTAAAAGAAGTGCGTGACGGTATTATCGGCAATCCCTACTATGCAAAAGCATGGTACAACAATAACCGCAAATCTATTGGTTATGGTAAAAAAATTCCGGTGCCGGCTACATTAGATTTTGAACTATGGCAAGGGCCGGCAATAAGAAAAGATTACCAGGATAACCTGGTTCATTATAACTGGCATTGGTTCTGGAACTGGGGCACCGGCGAGGCATGCAATAATGGAACACATGAAATAGATACCTGCCGCTGGTTTCTTGGCGTTGACTTTCCTAATAAAGTAGTATCAGGCGGCGGCCGCTATGCATACAAAGATGATTGGCAAACACCCGATACACAAACAGCAACTTTTGAGTTCAGTGAAAATAAAGCTATCACGTGGGAAGGAAAGAGTTGCAATAACTATCCCGGTGATGGTGGCGCAGGCAGGGGCTTTATCATTTATGGTGATAAAGGCACTTTAGTCAATCATGGTAATGATGACTATGCAATTTATGATTATGACAATAAGTTGGTAAAGAAAATGGATACTGGTTCACAAAACGCAGCCAACAATACAGTAAGTGCTAACGGCAATCTCGATTTCTTCCACTTTATAAACTTTGTTGATTCCGTTCGTGACAACGCAAAACTAACTTCACCGGTAACCGAGGGGCATAAAAGCGTATTGCTTTGTCACCTTGCAAATATTTCGCAGCGTACCGGCCGTGCATTACACTGCAATCCGCTGAATGGTCATATTCTGAATGATAAAGAAGCCGCAGCATTGTGGAAAAGAGAATATGCGAAGGGTTGGGAAATGAAACTCTGATTTCAATAATCTATAGTATGATTCAATTGACAATTGAACTGACAGAAGAAGATTTATTTAATTACAACTACTCGTTCTGGGCCTCTCCGGAAAATAAAAAATATCGGTTCAATTTCTGGGTAAAGACTTTTATTTATGCATGTGGCGGCGCAGTGTTTGTGATACCAATCAAGTATTTACTTACCGATCAATTAATGAACGAAAAAGACTTACTGTTCATTTTGAGTTTCTGCATTCTTCTTACTTTGACATACATGTTTTCTTATATCAAACCTTCTATCCGCAACAAAGTAAGGAATATGCTCAAAGATCCGAGGAATAGTAACTTGCTTAATAAAACCGATCTTATAATAGATGCTTCAGGCATTACTGCTACAGATAGTGTATCAAAATTGCACTATCGCTGGAATGCTATTACCAGGAAAAATGAATCCAGCGATTATATTTTCCTATTTCTCAATTCAGCACAAGCCCTGATAATTCCTAAAAAATTATTACTCCCCGACCAATTAAAATTGCTGGAAACATTGCTTAACCAGCATATCAGTCTCAGCATACAACTGGGAGAAAAGTAACTACTTCAGCTCTTTTATCTTAATATTTCTAAAACTTACCTGGTCGCCGTGATCCTGCAATAGAATATGTCCCTGCTTTGCTTCACCAAAGTTTGGCCATATTTTATATTTACTTACCGCTACAAGGCTCCTGAATGTTTTATCACCACGATAGTACTCCAGCACTTTTATTCCGTTCAGGTAATGTTCCACTTTGTTATTGGGATAAACAATAATCCGTCCTGTATTCCATTCGCCGGCCTGGTGAATAAACCGGGACTGCTTTTCCGCTTTTATTAAATCATACAGTGAAGCCAATGTCCTGTTACCCGCGATTCCCAGCTTTGCATCAGGATGCAATGAATCATCCAATATCTGGTATTCCAGTCCAATTGCGGAGCCTTGATTATTCTCCGTAAGTGTTACAAAATATTTTACCCCGCTATTGCCACCTGTTGAAAGTTTGAACTGGAATGAAAGATCAAAAGCGCTGAATTGATCAGTTGTCACAATATCGCCGCCATTTGCAGATTCTTTTCCTTCAGAGGCAACAACACTCAATACACCGTTCTTCACCTCCCATCCTTTTTCCGGAAATCCAGGTTTATAAGCGCCTTTCCATCCAGTAGTTGTTTTTCCATCAAACAGTAATCGCCATCCTTCATTTTTTTCATACTCCGTCAATACGTTTTTATTCAGGTTCACAACATACATTCCCGGAGGCTCAACAGATTTTTTTGTTAATTTCTGAACGCGGATATTTTTAAAATATACTTTTTCGCCTACCTGCTCCTCTTTGCCAATCGAGTGAACCTGCAATGCAATCAGTCCCTGGTTTTTTAATAACGTATCGGATACATAAGAAACAGCAATATCATTCAACCATGTTTTTATTTCATTACCCGCACACTCAATCCGCACTTTGTTATATTCATTTATACGAAATGCCTTTTGTGCCCTTGGATTCAATGAAACCGGGTAAAGCCAATCTCTTCTTCCTTCATCATAAATTCCACCACTCCACCTGCGGGCCGAACCATCAATCTCAAACTGGTATCCATATACCTTAGGCTTTCCTTTATTGCCCTTCGGATCATAATTACTGCGGAATTGTACACCGGAGTTCATAGCAGTATCTTCAATCTTCACTTCCAGCTCCAATACAAAATCACCTGCAAACTTTTTATCTGATACAAGAAAAGAATTGGGAGAATTAAGAACAGTTGTACCAACTATAGCGCCATCCTCTACCTTATAATCAGCAATTCCGGCCATTCGCTTCCATCCTTTTAATGACTGGCCATCGAACAGTGATTGCCATACACTCTGTGAAAAACTCTGACTACAAAAAAAAACAGAAACTAAAAATAGCGACAATAAGTATTTCATTACAGATTATTTATCTATAAAATTACTAATATCCTTTATTTAAAAATCTAATAAGTTTTTAACTGCCGTTTTATAATACTGTCTTTTTGCAAATCAGTCAACTTATAATTAAAATTATACAAAGTCCCTTCCCAATCACCGTACATCGCATTGGGCAATACAATAAATCGCTCTCCAAACAGGGATGCATTATCCATTGTCCGCGCATTTCGTTCTTCAAAAGGTTTTTTATCAAATACCGCGCTGAAGTCGCTGAGGTTATCGCCAAGCAGTAACACAATTTCATAGTCTTTACTTACTATGCTGCGGCGTTGTTCTTTACCAGATGTACTTTGCTTCAGAAATAAATGATCGTGCTGCGTATCGGGAAAATTCCATTTCTGCAAATCTTTTAATGTCGCGTTGCGCTCTGCCTCCAACCGGTTAGTAATATAAAAAACCTTCACGTCTTTCGTTGAAGCATATTTCAAAAACGATAGAGCGCCGGGCACTGTATCACAGTCCACTTTCGCTGTCCATTCCATCCAGGTCTCGTCAGAGTAGGCAGAATCCTGCAATGCACGATGTGCTTCATATGGGCTGTTGTCTAAAACCGTTTCATCTATATCCGTTACGATGGCAATAGGTTTGCTATGTGGCTGCTGCAAGAGCATATCCAATTGCAACCTCGCTATATTATAAGCCTGGTAACAAAGCGCTTTATACTCGGATGCACGCTGCTGCCATACCGCTCCCCATAACGGGCCTTGTATCACCATTGAATTGCGGGTGCTATTTTCTTTTGAAAGCTTTGTACTGCGACATGCGGTAAAAAAAATTATTGCAATTACCAATGCACTACCGATCCTGTTTTTTATAAAAAAAGTACTCATGTTTTACTTTATAATAATCCACCTGTTCAGAAAATAACCATTTACTTCCAGTACAACTTTGTAAAAAGAAGAAGGGGTTTTGCTTACATCAACCTGCGCTTTACCATTCGCAATCTTTATTTCTTTTACCAATTGATATTCATCCTTACCGCCAGTTTTAAAATTATTGGTGGTAGCTAACCATATTTTTCCTTTTGCTTTTTTATCAATAGGTTTCCATGCCAGGTTTATTTTTCCCGCAGCATAAGTCGCCTTCAAATCTAAAGCTGGTATTTTACCTGTTAATGAAACCCCATCTGTTTCCATTGCATTTTCTCTTGGCAATGAAAAACCGATATGCGCTGCAATAGAAGGCATGATATTCACTATACCCGGCGTATTTGTTTTAAACAATGGATTGATCTTTTTTTCATTGGTTACAATCCATGTATTTCTTTCACGATCGGATTGGCCGCCATGCCCTTTACCATTATCAGCAGTCCGGCCATGATCGGTAGTAATATATATCACCCAATCTTCATTAAAGTTCTTTTGGCGGTATTGAATCGCATTCCATAACCGTCCCATTTGTTTATCCATCATTTCTATCGCATCATAAAACTGTTTACTATCGCCATAGCGATGGCCCATATCGTCGGTAAATTCAAGATAAACCCATGTAAGATCGGGCGCATCTTTTCGTATCACAGAATCCGCGTGATTTACAATTGCTTCATCTATTTTATGAATATACAACGAGCCCTTATCGTGCGGGTAAGCAATTGTATCATGTTCCAATCCATCAAAATGATAATCGGTTTTCAGTTCACCGGTTTGGGGCAATCCATCTCCTGCAAGTTTTGTCCGGTTGTCGAGCCATGTTGAAAAAATAGCTGTCCTTTTATCCGGAAATGCATTTTTGAAATAGCGGAAAATAGTCCAGTACGAATAGTTGGGAGCTGCGATATCATTATCCCAAACATTGTGCTTATTAAACCATGTACCTGTAAGCAAACTATTGTAGCCTACCGCGGAAATCGTAGGTGTTTGTGAATAGCCATTCTTTTCTCCACCCACATATGCATCCAGGAATGCGCCTGCTGCTGCGATACTATCAATGAACGGTGTGCTCACTTTTTTTATCACATCGCGTGGTATACCATCTACAATTACGAAGAGGGCTTTTTTCTGTCTTGTCTGGGCTGCAACTAAGAAACCGGCTAACAATAAAACCGGTACAATTAAAATTTTCTTCATGAACAAACTGGTTGATTATAGCAAATGTATGCTTCTATCAGATGAACCCGTTAAAAAGAAATTGTTACTATCACTTTTTCCGCAAACGGTTTCATTAACGATAATCCCTCAATTGAGGGGTTTGTGGCTTTCAGCCATTATTTACTTTTGAAAAAGATTTTAAAAAGATATAACTTGATAAGTCTTCGACAGTACGACATGAAAAAACTACGCCTTGCTCTAAGGAAATAGGTTCTTATTTTTTTATACTTCGAATAAAAAAGCTTACCTAATGTACATAACCTTAAAACTAAAAAATCATGTCACACAAAATTTCGAAAAAGGAACTGGATACACTGGTAGAAAATTTCGAACAGTTTGAACAGGTTGATCCACCTGCAACATACAGGGCAACATTTAAGCTCTCTAAGCTTCTCGCTTTTCTCACTGAAATTTCAAAATATGAAGGTTTTACAGCTGACGACGACCGTACCCATAATGTCGCAATTACATTTGTAAGAGAAGATTTAAGCAACAAAGTCCTGAGATATTCTGAAAAACCAAAATCGAACTTGTCTCTTTTCAAAAAAAAATACAAAGACAAAGAATATAGCCAGGTAATTCCGATTATCACAGGCTGTGTTGCTACGCTTGACAAAGATTTTGTACTGGAAAAATATCAGCATATTTATTCTGACGAAGCCAAAACGCAAATTCCTTTTCTCCGTTCCGGTGGAGAAGGTACAGGCTTAATACCACCACCCCCAAGAGGCAGATAAATTAAGCCCTGTTACATGATTATTACTTTCAGAATAATAACGCATGCCGTCCAGCTGGCTACGGTAATGGCCTGCTTTATGTATTGGTTCAGAAAAAAATCAGCACCCGACTACCGGTTTTTTTCCGCGGGCTGGGCCGCAGTTTTACTTTTTGATTTAACAATGGTAGTAATAGGATTATTTTATCCTGAAAGCAATAACCATATTTATAATCTCGCCTTTCCCTTACAGCAGCTTTTCATCATGTATTTTTTTATTCGTTTATCCGGGTGGAATAAATTAATTCCCGTGATGGCGGTATTTGGCATATTTGCAATAATCAATCTATTGCAATGGCAGGGCCCGGTTGTTTTGAACACCTATACGCTTGCATTAGGTGGTATTATTATTGTTTTGTTTGCATTTTTTAAATTATACAGCCTGTACAGCCTCAATACTCCTGAAAGTATTTACAAGGATCCGGTTTTTTGGATCTGCACAGGCTTTATCATTTATTGGAGTATGGGTACTCCCTTTTTTACCATGTACAATTTTTTATGGAAAACGACACCCGATTTTTTTATTATTTACTTTTACACTGTCAATTTCGGCTTTACGATACTTCTCAATTTATCTGTAATTAAAGCTTTGCAATGCAGCCTCAAGGATTAGAAGTGTCTGTTTTTTTAATAGTGGCAAACATTATCATCGTTATCGCTGCTGTTTTCTTTTTTTTGATCATCAGGATACAACAAAAAAGAAAACGACTTTACGAAAAACAATTGCTGGAAAAGGAATATAAAACAAGAGAAGAAGCTTTCCTGCAAATATCAAGGGATCTTCATGATGAAATAGGATCCTCTCTTAGTGGTATTAACCTGTTTGCACAAATGGCCGCTAAACAACT
>JAEUVI010000162.1 GCA_016787105.1 Chitinophagaceae bacterium
TATTACCAATATGTTGCACGATAGGCGGAGAATATTTTTCATACAGCGCTTTCAGTTCATCTTCTTTTATCCAGCTATGACCAAATGCGATACGCTCAGGGTCAGGCCATTTTTGTGCAGCGCCTTTTGTTCCACTCAATAAATGAATTCTTGAATAAGGCCGTGGCGATGATACATCATGCTGCAGCATAATTGTTTTTCCTTTATTCGTGCGTATTACTGTTGTGTTCATGTTGCCACGGTAAGGCTTGTCGACAAATTCATTGAAAAAAGAATCTGTTGCAGCCAGTTCCTTTGCCATTTTGTTCAATGTAAAGTCGTTGGTGCTCATACTTACCAGGTGATCCATTTTATCGCCGCGGTTAATATCAAGGCATTGGGCAATAGGGCCGAGACCGTGTGTAGGGTATAAGTTGCCATGCATTTTATAATTCTCTTTCAGGCGCCACATATCCTGGTAAGCCTTTTTATTAAAGAGATAATCTTTGCTTAAGTCATGTATGTATGCTCCTTCCGCGTGCAGCAACTCACCAAAAAGACCGTTGCGTGTCATATTTAAAGTCAGCAATTCAAAGAAATCATAACAACAGTTCTCCAACATCATCATATGTTTCTTTGTTTTTTCTGATGTTTCTACCAGTTGCCACAATTGGTCTACAGTTAGTCCCGCGTTTACTTCCGACACAGCGTGTTTACCATTTTTCATCGCTGCAATGGAAATAGGAGCATGGAGGTGCCACGGTGTTACATTGTATATCAAATCAACATCAGCGTTTTCAACCAACGCTTTCCATCCGTCCTCACCGCTATAACCTTTCGCTTTGGGCCTTCCCATTTTCTCCAATGTTTTTTGAGCAGCTTCAACACGATCGGGGAGTTTGTCGCAAAGAACTTTTATCTCTGCTCCTTCAATATAACTGAGCCGTTCTACGGCATCGCTGCCGCGCATGCCAAGGCCGATAACAGCAATACGTACATTGTCAATTTTAGGAGCGGCGTAGCCACTCATATTGAATAGTTGTTTACCATTGTCTATTGCAGGTTCCTGCCTGTCTTCTTCATTGGTTGTTACTTTGGCGAGTGCTGGTAGGCCTGTAGCCAATGCGCCGGTGCCAAGTGCTACGCCGCGCAAAAATTTTCTACGATCCTGTTGCATAGTGTTTGAGTTGAATATCCTGCAATTTCAGTAATTAACTACCAAGTAAACGGTTTTGCTAAAAAATAAGGCAAACGTTTGATCTAACAGCCACGTATTTTCTTAACTTTTAATAAATAACCAATCAGCCTACTTTTGTTCAAATTTCTTCATATATGAATTGTATGATTGTAGATGATAATAAAATGGCCCGAATGGCGATGAAGCAATTGGTGAGCCAGGTAAAAGATATAGTGTTGATAGGGGAATGTGATAATGCAATGGATGCCTACAATGTTGTAAATAAAGAAGCAATAGATCTTTTATTGCTGGATATTGAAATGCCGGGAATGACCGGCCTGGAACTGACAAAAAATCTTGGCAATAAATCACCACTGATTATTTTCACTACTGCAAAGAAGGAATATGCTGCCGAGGCTTTTGAGTTGAATGTGGTTGATTACCTCGTAAAGCCGGTATCGCCGGGCAGGTTTCTGCAAGCCATAGAAAGGGTGCGTGAAGTGATGGAAAGCAAAGTACAGGATATAAAAGTGGAGGAAAAAGAGTTTGTCTTTGTGCGGGACAATGGTATCCTGAAACGGGTAGATATAAACGATATACTCTATCTTGAAGCAATGGGCGATTATGTGAAAGTGCATACTGTTCAGAAGTTTCATATCGTTCATTCTACTTTGAAAAATATTGAGGAAAAGCTTTCTTCAGCAAGGTTTATGCGTGTGCACCGTAGCTATATCGTCTCATTAAATAAAATAGATTTTATAGAAGAAGGAGTTATCAATATTGGAAAAAATTCGATACCGGTTGCAGACGCATACCGCGGTACGCTTAACCAGCAGTTAAACCTGCTTTGATTTCACCGATAGTTTTTCCTTTTCCGGCGACCATATCTCCCGCCCTGGCTTAAAGCCGGGAACAAACTTTTTCTGTCATTTATCTTCACGTAAGTTTTTCAAAAAGTGAATGTTGTTTTTATTCCGTATCAGTAAAATCTTCATTAGCAGTTGGGTTTGAAAAGGACTGACTGGTTCGGCCCTTTAATTTTTAAAATGAAAAAAAAGTATTCCATATTATTTTTTATAGCTATTATACTTCTCCTTGTCTCCGAATACCTTTTTCTTACAGGATTGAGCGAAACACATAACCTTGTTTTAATGCTCGGATCTGCTACCGGGCTGCTCGTATCCTCTGTTGTAGTAATTGTTTGTTATGTACGTTCAGCTAAAGATCCCGCATGATTCACATTTTGCACAAATCAATTACTTTTAATTTTCAATTGACTTTTATTAGTAATCATGCTTCGTGGACGTGCTAAATATATTCCGCTCCTTATATTCCTTTCCGGTTTATTATTAATTGTATTTCTCCAGTTTAATTCCGGTCGGAGTGTTAATAAACTGATTGATGGTAATACCAGCCTGCTCAATGAACTGGAAACAAGAAATGAGCTGCAAAAGCTGGAGACAGAACTTGTAAATATAGAAAGCAGGATACGCGGG
>JAEUVI010000177.1 GCA_016787105.1 Chitinophagaceae bacterium
TATTACATTGCACCCGGAGTTTCAGTTGATATTTTAATAACTAGTTTTGTTTTTATTTTAAAACAAGGTGTTATGCACACAAATTGGAACAGGCGTGACTTTCTTAAGAAAACAAGTGCAGCTACTTTGGCTGCATTGGCCGCCGGTGCACCTGCTGCCAGCCTATTGAGTGGATGCGGGCCTAAGAAAAAATTAGCGATTGATAGTAATGATGTGTCGGCAGATACTGTGATTCTATTGTGGATGGCAGGTGGAATGGCCCATACAGAGACATTTGATCCTAAAAAGTATACACCGTTCGAAAAAGGAATGGAAGGTAATTCAGTGCTGAGTACATTTAAATCTATGCCGACAGCATTGGATGGAATTCATTTTTCTGAAGGACTACAGGGAATTGGAAGTGTTATGGATAAGGGATCGCTGATTCGTTCCTATGTATCAGCGGACATGGGTTTTATTTTACACTCGAGACATCAATATCATTGGCATACCTGTTATGAACCACCACAAACAGTAGCCGCTCCTCATTTTGGTTCATGGATTGCGAATCAATTGGGACCAAAGAACCCGGTGATACCCGCGTTTATAGATATCGGGCAACGTTTTACTGTAGGTGAGGCTGAAGAGCTGAAAGCTTTTCATACTGCCGGCTTTCTGGGTAGCGAATTCGGTCCTTTTATGATACCAGATCCATTGCAGGGTGTGGAAAGTGTGCGGCCACCAGCGGGAATGACTGCAACGCGATTTGAAAAGAGAAATAAATTATATAATGATTTAATCAGCAAAAGCCCGATGGGAGAGTATGGCAGTGATTACCAAAAAGAATCACTTCGCCGATCAATGGAACAGGCTTATATGTTACTCAATTCTCCTGAATCAAAAGCATTTGATCTGAGTGATGAGCCAAAAGAGATTTATGACATTTATAATACCGGTCGTTTTGGATTAGGTTGCCTGCTTGCAAGAAGGCTTACAGAAAGAGGAGCGAGGTTTATAAGTGTAACGACGGAGTATGAGCCATTCATGGGATTTGATACACATGAAAACGGGCATACAAGAATGGTGGACATGAAAAAAATGATTGACGGACCTGTGTCACAATTGATAAAAGATCTAGATAAAAGCGGTCATCTTAACTGTACGATGATTATCCTGGCAAGTGAATTCAGCCGCGATATCATGATAGAAGGAAGGCCGGGATTGAAAGTGCAGGAGCAGGTAGCGCAACCTGATATTTTGCCTGATATGAAGTTTTATGGTATGCACCGTCACTTTACTGATGGCGCTTCAATGCTGATGTTTGGTGGAGGTATAAAAAAAGGATTTGTATATGGAAAAACATCAGATGAACGTCCCTGCAAAACAATTGAAAATCCTGTGAAAATTGAACAGGTTCACCAGAGTATCTATCATGCATTGGGCATACCTCCGGATACACAATACGAAGTGGAGAAAAGACCATTCTACACAACGCCAGATGGAAAAGGGGAATACATTCCGGATTTGTTTATTAATCCTGGTAGTAAAACTGCCTGAGATAGCAATCTGCTATTCAATCTGTTTTCCTCTGTTATGCTATAAAGAAATGGTGTAGGAGCGGAAAAGCAACAAGTAAAAATAGAGTTTATAAAAGGGCATTAACTCTTTACAGGAAACCTCTTGGTCATTAGTTTTGTTTTCGAAGTTGATTGATGCACTAACTATCAATCAATACAATATCTGAGAAAGACCGAACGCTGATAACCTATTGAAAAAACCAACCCGGTGTCAACCGGAATTAAAATCCAGTATCAATCAACTTCTTTTTTTACATCCATATATTGAATCCGTTTTAGTCCTATATCCTTTTAAGAATTGTATATTTTTTCCTACTCCCTGTTAAGGCTTTTGCTTTAACAGGGATAAATAAAATCAGTAGTATTTTATTTATCCCTGTTTCTCACTTCAGGACTTCATTGAATTCCAATCTTTCGCCATCAGGTCCTTTGATATTAAAAAAACGACAACCTTTTTTCCAGAATGCGAGGTATACCGGCTCATCTTCAATCACATCAAATGAAGCACTCTTCATTTCGGCAAATACAGCTTCAATATTATTTACATCAAATGCGATGTGATCTACATGTCCATCACTACGGTTGCGTATGGCTGATACCTCTGGTTCGGGAAGTTGATACAATTCAATAATAATATCATTCAATTGCATCATGATTACCGTACAACTGCCATCTTTATATAAGAAAGTAGTCTCCATTACATTCTCAAAATCCAGTCGTTTATAAAAAGCTTCTGATTTCCGGATGTTACTTACGGGTATGCCAATATGCTGCAGTCCATTTATCCTAAATTTCATTTTCTATATTTTTAGTTTAATGTTATTGTCTGGTATATCGCTTTTCCCCAAAAATTGCCAAGCGCTTTTGCCCCTTTTGTATTGGGATGAAGATAAAAAATTCCACGCTGCCCATGTTCAGTTATGCAATACGACTTGTGATTGGTTCTAAAAAAATCAAATGCTTTAGTGTCTCCTGTGAAGACCTGTCCAGGGTGAGTTTGCCGGTATGTTTTAATAATAGCAGTTATTTCCGGGAAATAACTTTGCAGTCGTTTCAACCCTGATGCAAGGTAGCGGGAACTGTTATAGGTAGTAGGGCTATACCATGTGGCATGGTGAAGTATGATATGACAACCTGGAAAATCATTCAGTAGTTTATCCATTATAGTTGTTAAATTCTTTCGATATTCTGCTGGTGATACCGGCGAGCCTAGCGGGCCTTCTTCAGCACTGTCATTCGTTCCTAACATGATGGAAAAGATTAGTGTACCGGCATTGACTTTTTGCAGGCTGTCCGCAGCTTTCTCTGCATCAATAAATGTATTTCCCTGGGATGGCAAAAAATCGACAGTAGTAAAACCCGAATGACCCTGGTTGGAAAATCTTATAATACCTGTGCCGGATTGTTTTTTCAAATAATTTATTGCATGAAAGGGCGCTGAATCTTCAGGTTTCTCAGGGCCGCCTCCTTCGGTAATGCTATCACCGATAAATACAATGTTCAGGTTTTTCTTTTGCTTGTCTTTGTTTTTTGCTAACAATCGAAAGGCGCTTATACTTGTCAGTAATGTTAATAGAATTACTAAGCGGACAAAAAAAGTTTGAGACATTGATTTCATAATTATTGAGTGATGATTTATTGTAGAGTATTAATTTCTTTTTTTCTAATCATTACAAGAAAAAAATAAAAAGTATTATAATACTATGTTAAGAGTTTTAAATTAAATGAAAATGATTTTTTTTCGGCATACTACTCCTTATTTATCAGTATGTAATAAAGCGTTGTTTGTTTGTTGTATTAAATATGGCATAGCTATTGAATATATACTGTCAACTTAGTTGATATGGCAAAATCATTTACCATACATTTCAATTATCCGCTTGATCATACATCAATCGTTTTTAAAATTGAAGCGATTGCTACATTGTATAATTCGGAACCATATTATGTCGTAAATAACTTTCGTGTAATAGGGCGTCCTGATACAAAATACGATGTATTACCTGAAGTGAAGATAAGAAAGCAACAGGAAGAAGATGGTACTTTAATATGGGTACACTGCGATTCAGGACGGCCTACGGAATTAAGTATTCTTCTTGGTAAGGAAATCGATGGTTATTCTTCTTAAATCGTGATACTTCCATTGTAATTTAGAACAATGATTTTTGTGACAATTGCCCGGGTTTTTATAGTAGGGGAGAACTTTCTTAACAAAACACTTGCAAGATGCCTATAGCTATTAGTTTATCTTAGAATATGCAACGGCTGCTTTTGGTTACGGTTCTTATTGGTTTTTCCCAATTCATCTTCTCCCAGGGCAACGACTTTATTGTTGTGAAAAAGAAAAAAGGCCGTATTTTAAAAA
>JAEUVI010000188.1 GCA_016787105.1 Chitinophagaceae bacterium
TCTTTCAAAAACTGGGAAACCAATATTGCAGAATACATTCAGAAAACCAGGATTGAAAAACCAATTGTGATCGGTCATAGTATGGGCGGTGGCCTGGCTTTGGCGCTCGCTGCCGATTATCCTGATTTGATTGGTAAAATAATTATTGTGGATGCGCTACCTTGTTTGCCGGCCTTGATGAATCCCGGCTTTAAAGCAAAAGAAAATCCCGACTGTTCTGCTACATTAAACCAGATAACTACGATGAGCGATGATCAATTTTACAACATGCAAAAAAGAACAGTAACCATGTTTACCGCAGATACATTGATGCAGAAAAAAATATTAGATTGGAGCATAAAATCTGACAGAAAAACATTTGCAGAAATGTATTGCGACTTTACAAATACAGACCTGCGGGAAAAAATAAAAACCATTACCTGCCCTGCATTAATTTTATTGGAAACCAGCTTTAAAGATTTAAAGCCAGCGATCGAAGAACAGTATCAAAACTTGAAAGGTGCAGATTTACAGTATGCAGACAAGGCATTACATTTTATTATGTACGACGATAAAGATTGGTATTTTGCTCAATTGAATAATTTTTTAAGCCCCGGGAAATGAGTTTCGACGAAATATACAATACCTATTGGCAAAAAATATTTCGCTTGTGTATGGGTTATGTCAATGATTTTGATTGGGCACAGGATATAACACAGGAAACATTTCTAATTGTTTGGCAACAGCTGCCGAAGTTTAGAAACGAAGCCAATATCAGCACATGGATTTTTAGAATTGCATCAAACAATTGTTTACGGCAAATAGAAAAAGCAAAGCGAATTCCGAAAGCAGCATTGCCCTACGACGTGAGAGAAGAAACAACAGAATCCATTGAACCGAAACTGAAATTGCTTTACCAGTTTATAGCAGAATTACAGGAGACAGACCGCATCATCATTTCACTGGAACTGGAGAATATAAAACAAGCTGAAATAGCCGCCATTGTTGGTTTATCGGAAGCGAACATCCGGGTAAAAATTCACCGGATAAAAGAAAAACTAACTATAAAATTTAAAGCAAATGAACAGTAATATTGATTTCAACGAATTGTGGGCATCACAAAAAACGGCAAAGCCAAACAAAGCAGCATTGATGGCCGAACTGAATAAATATAAAAAAACAAACCTTATTAAAATGATTGCACTCAATTTAGTATTGGTAGCCACAGCATTGTTTGTTGTATATATTCTTTGGAGCAATCAAGCGAAACTCTTAACTACAAAAATCGGGGCTGTACTGATTGTATTAGCCATTGTAATTTTTGTAATAGCCAACAATAAACTCATCGTCGGCTTTAAAAACATTTCGGGAGCTGAAAGCAATAAAGCCTATTTGGAGAATTTGTTAGCCGTGAAAAGTAAACAGCTATTTATGCAAACTACTGTTATGAATTTGTATTTCATTTTATTACCAGTTGGCATGGGGTTGTGCATGTACGAATACGCACGAAAAATGACTCTACCTGGGGCCATATTTGCCTACACCGCATTTGTACTTTGGATTGCATTTAACTGGTTTTACCTTCGTCCAAGGCAAATCAAAAAACAACGTAATCTTCTCGACGGAATGATCCATAAATTTCAATTGATAAATGACCAGTTAATTGCTGACTAACCAGGGGTTCCACTAACACGATACTGATGAAAGGAGGCCTGGCGAATAAAAGCTCAACATTTTTATTCTAATTTCGCTGTGGCGCATAGTTGAAATAAACTGCCATAATTTTTTACGGCTTTCATAAATACCCGGCCCATTGGCTGTATCGCTGACTGGTCCTGATAAAAACTAACCTTGAAAAATAAAATACCAACAGCATTATAAATATGGCGACAATCAGAATTGAAAGAACAAATGAATTTCTTAATCGAATGAGAAATTTTACAATATATATTGATGGAGAACAGGCAGGAACTATTGCAAACGGAGAAACAAAAGATTTTACAGTAACTCCGGGGCAACATAGTGTATTGGCTAAAATTGATTGGTGTACCAGTCCTACCCTTCCTATAAATACAGGCGATACTGAAATTAAAAAATTAAAAGTCGGAGGTTTTAAAATTGCCTCTCCGTTAATATTTACCGGGCTTGGAATACTTATTCTACACTTTCTTTTATCCGAAATAATTCAGTTCAATTATGTGATTTTGCTTCTTATACCAGTTTTTCTTTTGTTATCATACTACCTGACACTCGGGCGAAACAAATATTTAACAATAGACGAAACAAATAACAATTAACCATTACCGGGCAACAGTCATCAGCTAATACAGGTTCGCTTATTGCCGCATTCAGCCATTATACCTGTCGTATTTGCATAGCTTCAATACTTAAATAAATCCCATCTTTGTAGTGCCAGTAACATTCCGGTTAAATTTTAAACAGCATTATGAAAAGGCTATTCAAAACACATAATACTCTTAAATCAGTACTACTAATTGTAATTGCCATATTGACGATATCCCGAACAAGCGGGCAACAAATCAAACCTTCCGCCAGCGGCTATGCACCTGTTAATGGCACTAAAATTTATTATGAAGTGTATGGCAAAGGCACACCTATCGTTTTACTGCATGGCGCTTTTTACACCATTGAAATGAACTGGGGAGAGTTAATACCCGAATTGTCAAAAACAAGAAAAGTAATAGCCATTGAAATGCAGGGGCACGGGCACAGTCCATTTTCAGAAAGAAAGTTAGACATCGTCACGCTTGCAAATGATGTTGAAAAACTAATGGATTACCTGAAAATAGACAGTGCTGATATAGCAGGATATAGCATGGGCGGATCTGTGGCTTACCAGTTTGCTGTTCAAAGTCCTAAAAGGTTAAGAAAGCTCGTAATCATTTCGTCTACTTATAAAAGCGATGGCTGGCTACCAATTGTAAACACAGCCCTTGAGGACTTCAAACCTGAACTTTTTGATAACACTCCTTTAAAAACAGCATACGATGCAGCAGCACCTGATAAAACAAAGTGGAGAAATTTTTTAGCGCAGATGTTTGTTTTTGCTGGCGAGTCATTCAATGTGGGCGACTCCAATATTGCAAAAATTTCCGCTCCTGTATTAATCATATCCGGCGACAATGATGGGCTGGATAAAATTGAGTTGATGAAAACATATAAATTATTAGGAGGTGATGTTGCCGCTGACCTGCAACCAATGCCGAAATCGCAACTCGCAATTGTTCCTTCGCAAGGACATGTAAGCCTGATGATGCAAACTAAAACGATAGTAAAATACCTGGATGACTTTTTAAAATAATCGCAATGTGTGAATTGTAATCAGCACAAATCATATTTCCGGCAACAGGAAATAAATCGGCTTCATTGCTGATAGCTGAATACACCTGGTGTACCTGCAGATACAGATTCGATAGAACCTTCCCAAGCCTGTTATTGAAAAGCAAAAGAATAAGCCATAAAACATGGCTATTGCAAAAGATAATAGTGCATGATTTTGCTCGTCCGGTAAAAAAGAACCTATAACTACTCCTTATACATTTTTGCAAGTGAGCTCACCAAGGAAATTGTCAGGCCTTATTCATTATTCGTCAACATACAGACCACAATCCCGAAAAAGTATACAACAACCTTGAATTTGTATTAACAGCACCCTTCATTCTTGTTTCATCTTTGT
>JAEUVI010000234.1 GCA_016787105.1 Chitinophagaceae bacterium
GTGTCTTTTCCCCGTACAGGAATTCTGCTCACTAATGGTTTGCCATCAAAAAAATGATCTACAAGGAAAACAATTGGCTTATCATTCTTGCGCCGTGGCTCAAGTATTTCATCCAGTTGATTAAAACAACCTCTTCCATACACCACATAGTCTACCATCTTAAAATTTCTGAACTTCATATTTGCTTTCTTTAGCTTATGCCATTAAAGATTCTAAAATCGCTGCGAAGGTAATAACAATAACCATTTCTCTTATGCCCCATCTTGCTGTTGAAGAAGAACATAAGGTCAATACAGATACTTTTATAAATTTTATTTGAATTGTTTCAGAAACGCAAGGCTTTGTGGTACCTGCTCCATGGATCGGGATGATTCGTCTTCGATATAAAATTTTTCAACACCATATTTCCGGGCCACCTTCATTATATCTGCAATACCTACATCCCCTGAGCCCAGCACTACATTTGTTTCTACATCGGCATGCCCGTTCTGGTTTCCTTCTGTACCTGTTTTGCGATCTTTTAAATGCATCATCTTAAAGCGCTTCGGGTATTTCTTCAACAAGGCCACAGGATCCTGCCCGGGATGTTTTACCCAAAAGACATCCATTTCAAAATTGGCATATTTCGGGTTCATGTTTTTTGCCATGTAATCGAACAGCGTTTCACCATTATACGGACGAAACTCGTAACCATGTGCGTGGTAGCACAAGCTGATCCCGTTTTCCGCCAATAGCTTTCCCGCTTTATTAAATACTGCTATTGCTTTATCAGCATCCTCTTTTGTAAAATCGTCGCCATTGTGCGGTATCCATGCGCACATCACGTACTTCGCTCCAAACTGTTTAGCATTGTCCACTACGGATTGTGGATTTTCTTCGAGTTGTTTATAATCGGCGCCTACGCTGGTTACGCTTAGTTTATTCTTTTTAAGCAGTGCGTTGAATTCTTCAAATGACATTCCATATGTGCCGCCACCCTCTACTTCGGTTACTCCCATTTTACTGATTTTTTCAAGCGTGCCCGGCACATCGGTTTTAAATTCATTCCTGAAACTATATAGCTGTACGCCGATTTTTTGCTGGGCTATTGTATACAAAGGCAATAGCAAAAGAAATAAGGATATTTTTTTCATACTGGCAATCTTTATTTACTTAAAAATTTTTTTATCAAACTACCATTTAATATCTACTCTCTTGCCGGTTTTCGCAGCAAGATAGATTGCATCAATAATTTTCATGTCTTTCCATCCTTCTTCACCATCTACCGGTACAATGGGTTGTTTACCTTCAAGTATTATACCCGCCATTTCATCCATCTGCACTGTTTGGTGTGTTACATGCGGGTATTCCAGTTCGCCATTGCTTGTTCTTCCTTTTATCGGGCCATAGCCTGTTGCCGGGTATAGTTCAGCAAAGCCTTTGTCGCCGGTAATAAAAAAACGATCAAGATTATTCATATTGTAAGTAGATAGGCAGGATGCTGTCGCGCCGCCGGGAAAGCCAAACTGAAACTGGATGGTCTCGTCTACGCCTTCTTTAAACTTTACCGGATCTGTTTTTGTTTCCTGCGCTGTTACCCATACCGGATCTTCTCCAATCATATAACGGGCGCCATTAACCGAATAAATACCGATATCCATCATGGCACCACCACCTGCGAGTTTTTTATTCAATCTCCATTGTGTTGGATCGCCGATGCGGAAACCGCTTAGTCCCTGGAAGAATAAAATTTTTCCCAATTCTCCTTCTTTCCTTTGCCGGATTATTTCGAGGGTCTTTGGTTCAAAATGCATCCTGTAACCAACCAGCAATTTTACATTCGCCTTCTTACAGGCATCCACCATTTCCTTTGCTTCCGCAGCATTGAGGGCCATTGGTTTTTCACAAATCACATGCTTGCCGGCTTTTGCTACGCGTATTGTTTGCTCTTTATGCAATCCATTTGGTGTAATAACATATACCGCGTCTATATCAGGGTTGTTCTTTATTGCATCAAAGTTTTCATAGTTGTAGCAATTCTTTTCGGGTATATTATATTTCGCCTGCCAGTTTTTTATTTTTGATGGGGTGCCGCTGATTACACCAACAAGTTTTGCTCTTGTACTTGTTTTCATGGCTTCGGCTACCATAGTGCCATAGCCACCAAGGCCCATAATAGCAACTTTTAAAACAGGCCCTTCATATTTCTTTTCGGGAAAATTGATTATTTGACTGGAATCGTCCCAGCTTAAGAACGGAATACCTGCAGCAGAAACAACAAGCTTTTGCAAAAAACCGCGGCGTGAATTCATGATGATTGGTTTAAGTTAAGGGAATAAAAGCCGGAAGTGAATTTACGAAATACATTCATTTAAGCCCTGTGCTATGCTATTCGTTTAAAAATATCATTATAAATCTGCAGGAAAATATTAAGCAATAGCTATGACAGTGCACAACAACAAAATACCCGAATTTTGAAGCCACTTTAATTAAATCAAAACATGGAAAGAAAACTGATTAGCTCAGGTTCTGTTTTTGAAGCAGAAATAGGTTATTCAAGAGCTTTGGTAGCGGGGCCCTGGGTTTTTGTATCCGGCACAACAGGATTTGAGTATGGTACAATGACTATTTCTGAAAGCCTGGTTGATCAAACAGAACAATGCATCAAAAACATTGAGTCCGCTTTATCTGAAGCCGGCTCTTCATTAAAGGATGTAGTCAGGGTAAAATACATTTTGCCGGATGCTGCTGAGTTTGAAAAATGCTGGCCGGTACTTAGAAAATATTTTGGCGAAATAAGGCCGGCTGCTACAATGATTGAAGCCGGGCTGGCTGATAAAAGAATGAAGATTGAAATAGAAGTTACTGCACTAAAGAATGCTTAAAGCGTTTTATAACCATCCTGATCGTTTGAACAATAAGTAAAGTACCACGCACAAACCTATTGTTATGGAAAGAATAACCGGGTAACCGTATTTCCAATGCAGCTCAGGCATAACATTAAAATTCATACCGTAAATACCGGCAATCATGGTTGGTACACCAATGATTGCTGCCCAGCCTGCGAATTTTTTTGATACTTCACTCTGAGATATTGAAAGCAAGGAAAAGTTTGCTTCCATCGCGGTATTCAACAACTCCATCGAATTATCCACCATTTCATTGATGCGCAATGCATGATCATATACGTCGCGGAAGTATGGCCTGGTATCTTCTGATATATAATGAAAATCAAAACGCATCAGGCGGTTGCATATTTCAACCAATGGAAAAACAGCACGCTTTACTTCAAGCAATTCATGTTTCAGGTGATAGATATATTCGGTTGTTTCGCGGCTGGGCTTTTCTTTAAAAATTTTTTGCTCCAGTGTTTCCAGTTCCTCTTCCATTATATGTACTACCGGAAAATACTGGTCAACGATGGAATCCATCACTGCATATAACGCAAAGCCCTGTCCTTTACCTAAAAGATGTGGCGTATTCTCACATCTTGAGCGTACATCAGCATATGATATCGAAGAGCCGTGCCTTATCGTAACAATAAAATTTTTGCCAAGAAAAAAATGTGTTTCGCCAAATTCGATATGTCTCTCTTTGTTTATCTGGGCTGTCCGCAGCACAATAAAAACCGAATTGCCATATATCTCGAGCTTGGGGCGTTGGTGCGCCCGATGTGCATCTTCAATAGCAAGTTCATGCAAATCAAATTCTTGCTTTACCTGTTGCAATGTTTTTTCTGTTGGCTCATGCAAGCCGATCCATACAAAGCGATCGCTTTGCTTCAGCACTTCGCTTACGGCAGCGAGGTCTACATTGGCAACACGGGCACCACCTGCATAGGCGGCGCAATTCACTATTTCATGCATCGTATCTTTTGTGGGGCTTTAAAACCTGTATTAAGTTAAAATAATCTTCTCTTTTTTCAATATTGTTTTTCTTTTGTGCCACCTGTCTACCTGCTTATGGAAGTGTGTGCCGTTACCGCATCAATCTTCTTTTTGTTAACTTTAGTATGTCCAAAAATCTTTTAATGAAACTTGTTTGCTTGCTGCTTGTGTTGTTTCCGTCATTGGCATTTTCACAAAAAGTGATAGATGTAAAAAAAGATGATGCGAACCCCATAAGAGATGGATTGTTTTACGTGGTGGCTGGTGTACCTTTTTCTCCGGCAAAATATGTGGAGGTTGTTTCCGGAACACCGTTCTTTAGTGATGATTTTATGCCGGCAGATTTGCTGATGCCAGATGCAGGTGAACATAAGAATGTACCCGTAAAAATTGATCTTCTCTCCAATGATATTATCTACAAGGATTCTCTTGGTAATGAGCTGATCGCAACCAGCGCCATCCGCCAGGTAGCCCTGCATAACAAATCTGTTGGTACAGAAATTGTTTTTATCAATTCGAAATTTGTCAACCCCAACGGCCAGGCGCCGCCCGCGGGCTGGTACCAATTGATTGAACAAGGCAATGCTTCTTTATATAAGAAAATACATAAAACAATCAGGGAAACCAGGCCCTATAACTCAGCAACAACAGAACAAACAATTCAAACAGTCAATAAATATTTCATTGATATTGCCGGCGTTTTTACTGAAATAAAAAAACCCAAAGACCTGGCCGCTTTGCTGACTGATAAAAGCAAAGAAATGGATGCCTATTTCTCATCCAATAAAATAAACAGTAAAGAAGATGATGGATGGCAAAAAGCTGTAGCTTATTATAATTCGCTTCACTCCAGATAATCTTCATTGAGGGCCTGGTTTTTGTTTGCTGAATTTATTCCTTAATTTGAACGGCAATTATTTCAGCATGGTGACCCCAAAAAAAATGCTTCGTTATTTGTACCTGCCCAATCTTTTTGGCACTCAACGTACCAAGGAAATTCTGCATGTAAATCCTACCATCATTCCGCAGCGGGAAGAGGCACAATCGGTGAGAACGGTAGTGTATTCGTATGATGCTGCTGCTATTGAAGAAATTGAATTGAGCAAAGCGGAGAACTGTTTTGACTATAAGGATCGTAACAAAATCAACTGGATAAATATTGATGGGCTTCGCAAAACTGATATCGAAAATGTTTCAAATCATTTTGGTATTCATGCGCTGCTGGTTGAGGATATTCTGAGTATGAACCAGCGCCCGAAGATGGATGAAGTAGAAGGTATTTTATTCTGCCTGATGAATATGCTTTATTATAATGATAAACAAGAGCAGTTAGAACAGGAGCAGATCAGTATTGCCATGGGAAAAAACTTTGTGATCAGCTTCCAGGAAGATGCATCCCGTGATGTATTCAATCCGCTGCGGGCAAGGTTAAAAATGAGCAATAGCAAAATCCGCCAGCGTTCGGCAGACTATCTCTGCTATTCTATGCTGGATTTGATAGTGGACAATTATTTTGTAGTAATGGAAAAACTGGGGGATAGAATTGAGGCCCTGGAAGAAGAGGTGGTGCGCTCCAGTAATACGCGTTCGCTTGCAAGAATCAACCAGCTTCGCAAAGAGTTGATTGTATTAAAAAGGAATATCGCTCCTGTGCGGGATTTGGTGAGCGGCATTATCCGAAGCGAAAGCGATTTGTTAGACGATCGCACTACGAAATATTTTAAAGACGTTTATGATCATATTGTACAAGCTTATGACCTGAGTGAAAACTATCGCGATATGATGATAAGCATGCAGGATGTATACCTCAATAATGTAAACCTCAAAACAAATGAGGTAATGAAAGTAATGGCTATCGTAACCTGCCTGCTGGCGCCTGCTACTGTTATTGGTGGTATATTCGGTATGAACTTCGAAAGCATTCCCTACCTGCACAATCAATATGGTTTCTGGATAGCAGTAACCATTATGCTCATTATTCCCATCTGGATGATTTCTGTATTTAAACGCCGGGGCTGGTTTTAGCTTTTCGGCGCAGCCGGTTTTTTATATACCGGTACGGTGCTGCAGGGTTCGCCGTACATAATGCTCTTTGCTACAGGAAGAAGTTTCCTTGTCATTTCTGCGTAGGCAAAATCTCCTATTGGCGTTTCGCCACAGCCTTTTATTACTATTCGTTTATCGGCAAACTCTGTTTCGTTTACCTGCGAAATGTTTTTAAGAAAAAGTATTTTGTGTAATTCCTTTTCATCGCCGAGCACTACATCTTTCGCTACCGGCTGCAGGTACGATACTGCCAGCATATAAGCCCATACCGGTATGATGGCATCTGCTGTGCAGGTCACCGCTACATTTTTATCGCGGTATTTTTCCCAGTCTTCTTTTTTCAGTGCTTCGCGAAATTCTTTTTCTTTCAGGATAAGGCCCATGAATAAAAAATCCTTCAGGTCGAAAAGCGCGGTTTCACCTTTTGGATAATAGCGCTCAAGGTCCAGTGTTACCAGGCCGCTTTCTGCTACTTTATTTACTATCGTTTCGCTCATAGAAAAAGAGATACAAAAATAACGCTTAAAAGCCCTTTTTGTTTTCGGGAAGTAAAAAGCCGCCACGCAAATGCGTGGCGGCCTGGTAAATATTACTTTTTGCTTTTTCTCAAAAGAATTTTGAGCGGTTATCCTTCACATTAGCTGTTTTAATCAGCACCTGTTGTGGATAGCTCATTCTCTGGCGCAGGTTTGCGGCCAGCTGTTTACGCTGCTGATCAATATTTGCATTTTCTACTGCAGTTGCGCTTACATCGTCCACTTTTATTGCAAACACGCCTTCTCTTCCTTCTATTGGCTCTGCTACTACTTTTCCTTTGTTGGCTGGATTAAAAGCTGCACCCGTTACCCTTGGTTCAAAACCAATAAGGCCGCCACCTGTTACACGCAGGCTGCTATCAGTAAGTACGGGTTGGTTCATTGCTGATGCTACCGCTTCCAGTGTGCTTACTTTACCGATTTTCTGTGCTATCTGCTGCGCTTTTTTCTGTTTTGATAAAATAGCTTCTACGACCGGTCTTGCTTTTGAAACAGATTGTGTACCTGCTTTATTTATATCTGTTACAGTAACTACTACATAGCTTTCTCCGATACGGTAAGGCTGTAATACTGCTCCTTTTTTCGCTTCGAAAATCGCTTTTACCAACTGGCGGGATGCTTCTAATCCCTGGCTGATGGAATAATCGTTTGGCTTAATGTCGCTGGCAACCAATTTCATCAGACCCTTTGGTCTCAGTTCCTTATCAAAGTTTGCTATGAATGCTTTTGTATCTGCGCTTTCTCCTGCGAATTTGCCAGCAGCATTGCTTACACTATCATCTGTTGATGAGCTTGGATAAATTGGTTTAGTGATATAAGCCACCTTGTATGCAGGTGAACTTCCTTTTGCAGAAAGTACTTCTATATAGTGATAACCAAAATCGGTTTTTACCACCCCTTTGGCACCTGGCTTATTATCAAAAATAAAATTGTTGAACGGAGGAACCATCTGCCCTACATATACATTATCGTATACACCGCCTTTATCCTTGCTTCCGGGATCGTCAGAAAATTTAGCGCAGAGCGTATCAAAATTTGCCCCGTTGCGGATGGCTGTTTCTATGCTGTCAATCTTTTTCTTCGCTGTGCTATCATCAAGAACCGGCACCATTTGTCCCTGTTGGTTTTGCTGTTGTGTAGCTATCAGTATGTGCCGTACTTTAACCGTGTCAGCCCATTGTTTTACACCCATTACACGGGATAGACCATAAGAGCCGGCATCAAGGTAAGGCCCGTATACAACACCAATCGGTTGTGCAAGTATAGAATCCTTGTTGGGTTGTTTTATTCCGTTTTTACTGAGGTATCCATCATAGTAGGGTGATTCGCTACCTGATTTTGCTACAAAAGCACTGATATCAGTAGCCGCAGCAAATTCCGGTTTCAATGCTTCCAGTTTTTGCCTTACTTCATTACTATCCGCGGCATTTGGTCCTGCATTGAATAAAACATACTCAACATTTCTTGTTTCTGTTTCCTGCTTGTATTCGTCTTTGTGTTTGCTTATATATGCTTCTATTTCCGCATCACTTACTTTGGCAGCGCTGTCTGGTATAGTTGTATAAGGCACTTTTACAAAAGAAACCCTTGCAGACTGGCTGTTTTCAATATTCTGTTTTTCTACAAACCATTTGGGTATATTAACCGAGTTGGTAAGTAAAGAAATATATTTCTCATTCATCCTGTTCCGCTCTACGCTTGTCACGTAATTGTTCAGGCGCTGCCTGTCCGCTGCTATTTTACTTCTTTTCATTTGAGTAAAATACTGGCGGGCCTGCTCTGCATTGTACATATTTGTTTTTGGATCAGTAAAACCCTGCTTCAAATCCGGAGGTGGATTTTTACCAAACAAAATATCGTTTAATTCATTCTTACCTACTGTAATGCCGAGTTCATTAAACTCTTTATCCATTACCACTTTGCTTATTTCGTCATTCCACACGCTTTCATTTATCTGCTGGCGCATATTATCATTTACCGGCTGATTTTGCTGCTGGTAATAATCTTCCTGCGCTTTTACAGCATTCTGGTAGGCCCTGTAGTCTATATCTTTTCCATTAATAGTACCAACAGTGGTAGTATTACCGCCAAAAAGATTGCTGCGGCTTGAAAAAGCATCCATCAGGATAAAACCAAGCAGGGCTATAGCAATAATAATCGCTGAAATTAAACCTCCCCTGTCTCTGATTGTTTGAATAACTGACATAATAATATATAGGGTTTAAAAAGGATGGCAAAATTAATCGAAATAAGTAAATAATCCCGAAATTTTTAGTCGTATAAGTAGTTAAAAATCAATTATTTTAATGTATTTAACCAGCATAAAACACAATAAACCAGCCTTAGGGCCGGTGATATAAATGCTTTTTATGATCCAATTTTTGGGTTGTTCCGGGCCTAACCCGGCTATTTTTTTTACACATTGCTACCTGCATAGAATAGAAAAAATGTGAATAACCTGATGTGAAACGTGAATATGAAACTGTACAATACAATCAGAAATTATCGGTGTGATGATCGGGTAATCGTTGTTGTGAAAAATAAACAAGTTACCGGTCAACTATCCACATCAATTATTTTTTAAAACATAAAATACTTTTAAAGAGATGAATATACACATGGATGTGAAGAAGTAACCGGAATAAAGAACAGGCACGGTTTTATACTGTGGATTACTTATAAATAGGTGTGAATAATATGAATAAAGTGATTTTTCAAAATCTGTTTCTTTTAATCTTTCCACGAATTCACACTCATAATAATAATATACTTTTTTTATAAAAATATAATAGTATTAGTATTATAAGAGAAAGTAAAAAGAGAAAAAATGTTTTTCAAAAATCAAGAACTTGGGTTGTAATATTGCTGAATCGAAATCTGTTTGACATGAGTACTGAAACAATCGCCGCTGCAAAAAAAGAAGTTGAGAGAAAAGGTTTTCTCGATATTCCAATCAATCCATCACTGGATCTTTTTGCGGAAATAGAACGTTTGAAAAAAGAAAAAAACGCGGTACTGCTTGCCCATTACTACCAGGAAGCGGACATACAGGATGTGGCGGATTATATCGGCGATAGCCTGGGGCTGGCACAGCAAGCGGAAAAAACAAAAGCGGATATGATTGTTTTCGCCGGCGTACATTTCATGGCAGAAACTGCAAAAATCCTGAATCCAACCAAAAAAGTTGTTATTCCAGATTTTAAAGCTGGTTGTTCACTCAGCGATAGTTGTCCACCACCATTGTTTAAGCGATTCAAAGAGCAACATCCTGATCATGTTGTAGTAAGTTATATCAACTGCAGCGCCGGTATTAAAGCATTGAGTGATGTGATAGTTACAAGCAGCAATGCTAAGATTATTGTGGAGAGTTTTCCGAAAGATCAAAAAATAATTTTTGCACCAGATAAAAATCTTGGAGCTTATATTAACAAAGTAACAGGCAGGAATATGCTGCTATGGAATGGTGCTTGCATGGTGCATGAAATATTCAGCCTGGAGCAGATAACCAAATTAAAAGTACGGCACCCGAAAGCAAAGTTGATTGCGCACCCGGAATGTGAAGATCCTATTTTAAGAATAGCAGATTATATTGGTTCTACCACAGGGCTTTTAAAGTATACACAAACAGATTCATCGGAAGAATATATCGTAGCGACAGAAACAGGTATTCTTCACCAGATGGAAAAGGCATCGCCGCATAAAAAATTTATTCCCGCGCCTCCTGATAACGGTTGTGCCTGTAACGACTGCCCGCACATGAAGCTGAATACTCTCGAAAAATTATACCTCTGTATGGAGTACGAAACCCCTGAGATAACAATGGATGAAGAACTTCGCCTGGCTGCAAAAAAACCCATTGAAAGAATGCTGGAGATAAGTGCAAAAGCCGGGTTGTAATTATATAATGTAAGATTACCGGTCCAAATGTTTTTTTGAGTAGAGAAATTAAAAGGGGCTAATTGAGGGCTACTTGCCTCCTGGTTTATTTTACTGTTTTTGTTTCTTTTTTTATATTGAAGAATGATAACCGTAAAGCTAAAACCTTTAATTCACCACGGAGAAGAGCAAATAGGAATTTATTTTCCGGTTGATTCTGTTATTAATCCGGTAGTAAAAAACTTACCTGGCGTGAAGTGGAGCCAGACAAATAAATGCTGGTATATATCACTTAATAAAGA
>JAEUVI010000271.1 GCA_016787105.1 Chitinophagaceae bacterium
GCCGTGTGTTCTATTCTATGGCCAATGATGGTTTATTGCCAAAAGTATTTTCTGACTTACATCCGAAATTCAGGACACCTTATAAGTCCAATGTGTTGCTGTTTCTATTTGTAGGCACATTTGCTACATTGATTCCGGGTGATATAACAGGAGACCTTACAAGTATTGGTACGCTACTCGCATTTGTACTTGTTTGTGTTGGCATAATCATCATGCGCAAAACTGACCCCAACACGCCACGGCCTTTCAAAACACCGCTGGTGCCATTGGTTCCGATTCTTGGCGTATTGGTTTGTACGGCTATGATTGTATCGCTGGATAACATGACGCTGATGAGTGCATTCGCATGGATGGTGCTGGGATTGATTATATATTTTACATACAGCAAAAACCACAGCAAGCTGAAATAGATTGTCTTTTATGATATAGAAAACCGCCTTTTAAAAGGCGGTTTTTCATTTATATCTATCTCCTTAAATTTGCAGCCCGAAATGCTCCTCGGAGAACAGAACGATTAACGGAGCGTCGCAAGCAAAGATTAACCAGGGAACCGAAGCTGGTTAAAAAAACAAAAACACGAAATAATAAACGAGTTGTAATGGGAAGGATATTTGAAGTACGTAAATCAACGATGTTTGCCCGTTGGGACCGGATGGCCAAACAATTTACCCGTATCGGTAAAGAAATTATTATTGCTGTAAAAGCAGGTGGCCCGGATCCAAATTCGAATGCAGCGCTTCGCCGTTGCTTTCAAAATGCACGCAGTGTGGGTATGCCAAAGGATCGTGTGGAAGCAGCTATCAAAAGAGCGCAGGGTAAGGAACTGGTAAATTATGATGAGATACTGTATGAAGGATATGCACCACATGGCGTGGCGATATTAGTAGAAACAGCGACCGATAACCATGTACGCACGGTGGCCAATGTAAAATCGCATTTTAATAAAGGCGGTGGCACATTGGGAAACAGTGGCAGCGTAGCGTTCCAGTTTAAAAAAATGGGTGTGTTTAAATTGAAACCCGAAGGATTAAACACTGATGATCTTGAACTGGAATTAATTGATTTCGGCCTGGAAGAACTCGGTGAAGGAACCGGTGAAAATGGTGAAACGATATTAGTGATTCGTGTTGGATTTACCGACTTCGGTAATATGCAAAAAGCGCTGGAAGAAAAAAATATTACGCCGATAAGTGCGGAAGTAGAATGGATTCCTTCCACTACCGTTCCCGTAAATGATGCACAGGCAGAAGATGTAAGCAAGCTGATTGAAAAACTGGAGCAGGATGAGGATGTGCAAAAGGTGTTTCACAACATGGGATAAGAAATTAAAAGTGAAAATTAAAAACCGGGTAAGCGATTATGTAATTGCTTGCCCGGTTTTTATGTTATAGCGGTAACTTTGTGTTGTGAATACTGATTATCCGGTTGTTTTATTCGATGGGGTTTGTAACTATTGCAATACAATGGTCAGGTTTGCTATCCGCAATGACAGCAAAGCACGGCTAAAATTTTCTCCGCTGCAATCGCAAACAGGTCAGCAATTAAAATCTCAATTCAACATACCGCCGGAAATTGACAGTGTCATTTTTATTGATAATAATAAGGCGTACACGTATGCGGATGCTGCAATACGAATCTGCAAATACCTTGACTGGCCGGCAAAAGCGCTTTTTGCATTTATTGTTTTTCCAAAGTTTATCAGGCAGCCCATTTATAAATGGATAGCAAAAAACCGGTACAAATGGTTCGGAAAAAAAGAAACATGTATGATACCCACGCCTGAAGTAAGGACACGATTTCTTGAGTAATTACCTGTTACCGGTAAACTCCCACACGCTAACAGTACTTTATACGAAGCCCGGTAGTTCCGGCTATTTCAATTTACTTAACGGGTTATTATGTACTATCATAATCCTATAAAAAATTTACAGGGTTGCTTATATTCGGGGTTCATTTTAAAAAAAGAGTTTGAAAAAAAGACAAGACTATATTACCTGGGACGAGTATTTTATGGGAGTGGCATTGTTATCTGCCAAACGGAGTAAAGACCCCAACACACAGGTGGGCGCCTGTATTGTCAATAATAAAAATAAAATTGTAGGTGCCGGTTACAATGGTTTACCCACTGGCTTACTGGATGATAATTTTCCCTGGGATAAAGAAGGCGATTTCCTCGATACAAAATATCCCTGGGTATGCCATGCCGAATTAAATGCAATTCTGAATAATATTGGCATGGACCTGCATGGTTGTAAAATCTACACAGCGCTCTTTCCATGCAATGAATGCAGCAAAGCAATCATTCAATCGGGCATACGCGAAGTCATTTACTTGTCGGACAAATATGCAGGCAACGATATTTTCAAGGCTTCAAAGATCATGCTTGATACTGCAGGCGTCAGCTACCGGAAAGTATATTCTACGATCACGAGCATCGAACTTTCGTATAATGAATCGGATGTGTGAGAACTAGCTCTATAGATTATATAGATTTATAAGAAGTGTTGATACGCTTCCTGAAGTCATGGCCGGAAATTTCCAGATCTGTATTTGATGTAAAGCCGATAAAGTGTTTTTATTGCTGAATGCCGTTCAGCCTCCAACCTTGCTGCCAGCTTTTCCATATCTCAAATAATATTATTAACCTTTGATAAAAATGGAAAATTATGACACCTGGCATTTCTTTACGACAGGCGAAAGCCCGATAGTAACATTAACAAAGATTTCTCCTTTCTTGAATCCTCCTCATTTACCCACTCATTACTTTTAAAGCATGAACCGGCTGATATTTATTTGCACAATGTTGCTTCTTACTTCGCTTGTACAAGCGCAATCAACACTCAGCGGTAAGATATATGAAAAAGTAAGTGATTCCATAGTATCAGGTATAAACGTCTGGAACAATACTACAAAAGCCTCCGTCCGTTCTGATAAAGAAGGCCGGTACAGCATTGCGGCCAATGAAGGCGATATCATCATCTTTTCAGGTGCGGGTTTTGTAAATGACACATTGCTGGTTTCTTACGATAAGCTGCTCACACAACAGGATATTACAATGAGTATCCAATTCATTTCTCTCCGTGGAATAAAAGTCAGCAACAGCTATTACAAAGATTCCCTGGCACGCCGCAATGAATACAGCAATATCTATAATCAGAAAGGGATCACGGGCGGCAACCGCCCTACAGATGGTGTAGGTGTAAGCGTGAGCGCATTAAGTTTCTTCTCCTATAAAGCAAAAAAACAAAGGGAGCTGAAACGAAAACTGGAAAAAGATGAAGAAGAGTCATATATCGATTATTCATTTCCGGTAGAGATGGTAAAAAATTTCACTAAACTGGAGGGAGACTCACTGCGGCTGTTTATGTACCGCTATCGTCCCTCATATGAATTTTGCCGCAAAACAGATCGGGCAAACATGCTGGTATATGTAAGTGATAAGCTGAAAGAGTTCCGCAAGCCAGATTAATTCAATTCTTCTTTCACATCAAAATAGCCTTCCGTATTTTCCACATCCTAAGATTGGGTAATTGCACTCTTGGTGAGCATTGGCAAAGGACATATGTTTGCATCAGAAGTTGATTGATACATCAATCACCATAATCCAATATCAACTGAAAGATCTTTACCAAATCCTTTAAAAAACCAATACGCTAACCTGTAAATCCAATATCATTCAACTTCTACTTTTACATTTCTAACTTACTATACGCCCTGCTGATAAAGCGGGGCTTTTTATTTCATTTCCTCACAAAGAACATTAGCCGAACAAAAAAGCAGGTCAAACACAGACTCTATCTATTTACGACTTAGCGTAAAACTTCCTTTATCCGTTGTTTTCTTTGTCACTTCGCCAGAAACACATTACCAACTCAAATGAGCTTATTTTTGCCCCATGTCCAAAACAATTATAGATACAGAGGCTATCCTATCCAGGTTGAATATCAAATCGCTCAATGAAATGCAGTTGGCTGCTATTAAAGCCGCTGAAAAGCAGAACAACATCGTGTTATTATCAGCTACCGGTTCTGGTAAGACGCTGGCTTATCTTTTACCACTTGTGAAACTATTAGACCCGGCAAATACAAAATCACAGGCGCTCATCATTGTTCCTTCCCGTGAACTGGCACTGCAGATAGAATCCGTTTTCAAAAGCATGGGCACCAACCTGAAAGTAACCTGCTGCTACGGTGGCCACCTGCGCGAAACGGAAGAGAATAACCTGAAGCAACCTCCTGCATTGCTTATCGGTACAGCAGGCCGCCTCGCTGATCATATACGACGCGGCAATATTACTACCGACAGCATAGAAACACTGGTTCTTGATGAGTTTGATAAATCACTTGAGCTTGGCTTTGTGGAAGAAATGTCTTTTATCATTGGTTCGCTGAAAGGTATTAATAAACGCATACTCACTTCTGCAACGGAAGCTGTTGAGATTCCGGAATTCATCGGCATGATCGATCCGGTAAACCTGAATTTCCTGAATGATAATGATGAAGAAACTGGTCTTGCGATCAAAACAGTAAAAAGTGATGGAAAAGATAAACTGGAAACACTATTCAGGTTAATCTGCATGCTGGGTAACCGCTCCACGATTATCTTTTGCAATCACCGTGAATCGGTAGAGCGAACCAGCAGCTACCTGAAAGAAAAAGATATCGTGAATGTATTTTATCATGGTGCACTTGAGCAGCAGGAACGTGATGCAGCACTGTGCAAGTTCCGAAATGGCACTTCCAACGTATTGGTAACAACCGATCTTGCAGCAAGAGGTTTGGACATCGCCAATATCCGTTACATCATACACTATCATTTACCAGCAACCGAAGATGTATTTACACACCGCAATGGCCGCACTGCCCGCATGGATGCAAGCGGCACAGCTATTCTCATTTTATCCCCTGATGAAATACTGCCCGCATACATTGACAAAGACATTGAAACGATACAGCTACCTGCAACAGCTACTGTTCCCGATAAACCGCAATGGAGTACATTATTTATTGCCGCCGGCAAAAAAGACAAGGTGAACAAGATAGATATCGTTGGTTTTCTTTCCAACCGCGGACACCTGAAAAAAGAAGATATCGGGTTGATAGAAGTAAAAGATTTTTTTTCTTTTGTTGCTGTGCGCAAATCAAAAGTGAGCCATACCCTTCAGCAAATCAAAGAACATAAACTGAAGAATAAGAAAGTGAAGATTGCTGTAGCCAAGTGATGCATCTTTTTTATTTAAATAGCTCTTACTTTTTTTGTGGAAAAAAAAGTAACAAAAAAAGTCACCCCAAAACGATTACACCCCGTTTTGGGGATAGTTCCTTGATTAAGCTTTAGTACTACTGTGACTTCAGCAACATGAATTTTACTCCCTCATTCTTGTAACGAAGAGTGTTTAACCAATTATTAAATCTCACCCCATCACTTCTTATATACGGAGTCTGCGATTCCCCTCTCCTTAAGAAGAAGGAGTGCAGCATCTTCATCATTTAGAAAAACTTTTCGGGGTGAGGTCGTTGCGCCATCGCGTCTTTGCGGGAAACCTCCTTGTGGTTAAAAAATAAACCGCTTTAGTTACTATCTGCAAATCCCATATATCGGCGATCTGGTAAATTAGCATTTCCAAAATTTCCTTTCATGAAAAAAATCATCACTGCCGCGGTATCAATAATACTTATACTCAATCTTTCCGCACAGCAGGTTACGAAAGAAGATTATAAAAGAGCTGCCAGTTTCCTTTGGCAAAACCTGAATAATAAAAAAATATTCAACGTGAACACACAGGTAAACTGGCTGAAAGATAGCAGCGGCGGCTGGTTTCTTCTTTACAATAAAGAAGGAAAAACATTTATTAAAATAGATCCCAAAAAAGGAAAGACTGAACCGCTCTTCGATCATCAGCGGCTCGCCAAGCTCATTGGCGACATACTCAAAAAAGAAATCAAACCCACCGAGCTACCCTTCACTTATATAAACTATAATGATAAAATACATTGGGAAGTATCATTAGCTGATAAGAATTATGTACTCGACCTCAGCAATTATACTCTTACTCCCAAAAAAGAAGAAGCAACACCCAATCCACTCTAACAAAAATCACCCGATGGCAAATGGATTGCTTTCGCCAAAGACCATAACCTGTATATCAGGTCAACCGCAACCGGTGAAGAGAAAAAACTCAGCAAAGAAGGGTTTACAAATTATGAATACGGCAGCTATTACGATTGGGGCGAAATCATAGAAGGAGAAAACGGAACAAGACCTCCACACTTCGGCGTATCCTGGTCGCCTGATAGCAAGTGGATACAAACCTATATCTGCGACCTGCGCTCCGGCAGCAAGATGTACCTGCTCGACTGGAGCATTGATACATTATACCGCCCTAAGCTGCTCGGCTACTATCGCGGCTCACCTGGCGATACCAACATGGTGTATATGACACCCGTATTTTTCAATACGCAGACCGGCGAAGAAATCCGCCAGGATGAATTCCGCAATGTGAATGCCGCACAGTTTGAATGGGCAAAGAATGAACCCGGTGTAATCTATTTTGAAAACGGTAAACGCGGCTACCAGCAGGTGGACCTTTACCGTTACGATCTTAATGCAGGACAGAAAGAAAAGATATATACCGAAACAAGCGCTACCAATATCGATGGCTATTACTCGCAGCAACTCGATGAAACAGGTAAAATCCTTATCCTCTCCGAGCAAAGCGGTTGGCGGCAACTCTACCTGCTGGATGCAAAAACGAAAACAATAAAGCCTGTTACCAAAGGAGAATACTTCATCAATACTATTTTATTCGTTGATAAAAAAACACAAACCATTCTCTTTACTGCATCGGGTAAAGAACCCGGCCGCAACCCTTACTACCAGCATCTTTATAAAATAAAAATGGATGGCAGTGGCCTCGGCCTGCTCACACCCGAAAATGCCAATCACGATATAACGGTATCGCCCGATGGAAAATTTATCGCAGATAATATCTCCACGCTCAACATGCCCACCCGCTCCATACTGCGCGATGCAAGAACCGGTAAGATTATTACAGAATACAGCCATGCCGATATCAGCGGGCTGATGGCGATGAACTTCCGCCTGCCCGAAGCATTCCAATGCACGGGCCGCGATGGCAGCACTACTATCTACGGCGCTATCTGGAAGCCTTCCAGGTTCGACTCCACAAAGCAGTACCCCGTTATCGACCAGAGTTATACCGGCCCGCATACATTTATGTTCCCCAAAAATTTTGTTTCTGCTATTGCCCGCAGCAACCAGGCATTGGCCGAACTCGGCTTTATCGTAGTTGCAGTTGACGGTATGGGTACTGCCAACCGCTCCAAGGCTTTTCACAATGTATCGTACAAGAACATGGGCAAAAATCTGCTTGACCATGTGATTGCCATCCGCGAACTCGGCAAGCGCTATACATGGATTGATACCAGCCGTGTCGGCATCTTTGGCCACTCGGCCGGTGGTTATGATGCGGGGCATGCTGTACTGGAATACCCGGATTTTTACAAAGTAGCAGTAGCCAGTAGTGCCGACCACGACTTTCGCATGGAGAAAGACTGGTGGCCCGAAATGTATATGGGCTGGCCGGTAGACAGTACCTACGGGCAGGTAAGCAATATAACGATGGCGCCTAACCTGAAAGGCAAACTACTCATTACCCATGGCGGCATCGATGAAAATGTAAATCCATCCGCTACTTTTAAACTTGCTGAAGCGCTTATTAAAGCCGATAAAGAATTTGACATGCTCATACTACCCAGCCAGCACCATGGTTACCAGGGTAAGTACAATGATTACTTTACCAAAAAGAAATGGAACTATTTTGTAGAGCACCTGCTGGGAGCCAAACCGATTTGGGATTTTGAGTTGAGGTAAACCTAAATGCGCAATGATTTTTATGTAGTCGGCT
>JAEUVI010000318.1 GCA_016787105.1 Chitinophagaceae bacterium
GCATCATTTCCAACACTCCTTCTGCCAGGATAATTCCATCAAACTCTATATTGAATGCAGATTGATCGCGACGTGGAGGATAAAATTTTCCGGGTGCCTGCTGAGGCTGTATTTCCGGTTCCTGAGCTGATTCGTTTTCATTGGATATGCTTTCAGCTATTTCCTCATCCGGGGCGTTTTCGCTATCATCATTTGAAATGGAGACTTCTTCTTAAATTACCTGTTTTACCGGCTCTTCCTCATGCTTCTTTCTTCCTTTCTTTACCACAACAGGTTTTTCTTCTTTTTTCGGGGGCATAACTGGTTTTTTTGTATTTTTTTTGTCATCATAGCTTTCTTCTACTTCTGCTTCTTCTGTCGTAAGGCCGGTAGAAGTTTTAATAATTCGCTTGCGCTTAGGCTTGTCATCGGCCGGTGCATTTTTCTTTTCACTTGCCATAACAGCTTGCTTGTCAAGTATTTTATAAACAAGTTCTTGCTTGTCTAGTTTTTTTGCGTTCTGGATTTTTAACTGTTCAGCTATATCTAACAGTTCGGGAACGAGCATGTCGTTCAATTGGAGAATATCGTACATAAAAAATCTTGAAGTTTAACACTGAAACCGGGTCGCCACAATCTTGACTAATGAAATTCTTTGAGTTTACGTGAATGGATCCGACTAAAAACTGATGAGTTTGAGAGATAAAGGTTTGAACTAATCAGCCTCTTTCCGTTGCAATGATACGGCGTTTTTTGTAAAATCAAAAACTTTTTATTAAACACTGGCTATATAACATACATAAATTCAGCCTATTTCAGGTCTTTTTGACGAACAGAAAGGATTGGCGATGGAATTATAAATGCAAACATTCTCGCGGTATTTGTTTAGGCATTCTAAACATCGTTAAGCTTTGCTATCTTTATCTGCGAACGTGGAAAACATCTTTTTATCTATTTTACAATTTATTTTCTGTGATGATTGAACAGAAGCGACAGCGAAAGGCTTGTGAATGGTAAATTAGGGTTGTTTATTTTCCGCGAAGCGGCACTCATACATTTTGGTTTTATCTATCGTAAAAATAAATACATGTCCAAATCACTAACAGCTAAAGAGGTAATTCAAAAGCTTGACGCAGCAAAAACAGAAAAGGTAAAATTAGCCATCGTAGATGCAGATGGTATTTTACGTGGTAAAGTAATGAGCTACGATAAATTTTTATCAGTAGCAGAAAAAGGATTTGGATTTTGTGATGTAGTATTTGGTTGGGATGCCGGAGATGTAGCTTATGATAATGCAAAAGTAACCGGCTGGCATAGCGGCTATCCCGATGGAAAAGCGTCGGTGGATATAACAACTTTCAGGCAAGTGCCTTGGGAAAATGATCTCCCGTTTTTTATTGCAGATTTCAGCAATGATGAAAATCTCAATAAAATTTGTCCGCGCACCTTACTGCGAAATATAAAAAAACAGGCAAACGACGCGGGTTATATTCCTTATTTCTCGCAGGAGTTTGAATGGTTCAATTTTATTGATAATAAAGAGGAATTGTATAAAACCGGGTTTCAAAATCCCCAGCCAATGACGCCCGGGATGTTTGGTTATTCAGTTCTCCGTGCTTCACAGGAAGGAAGTTTTTTTCATGATTTGTTTGATTCATTAAAAAAATTCGGCGTTCCGCTTGAAGGTATTCATACAGAAACTGGTCCCGGTGTATATGAAGCAGCTATTCTATATGGTGAAATAATGGAAGCTGCGGATAGGGCTGTTTTGTTTAAAAGTGGTGTAAAGGAAATCGCCCATCGTCATGGATTGATTGCAACATTCATGGCGAAATGGAATGAAAATCTTCCGGGCTGTAGCGGTCACGTACACCAGAGCCTTTGGTCAAAGGATGGAAAAGCTAACCTGTTTTATGATAAGAAATCAGCAACAGGAATGAGTGCTTTGCTGGAAAGTTATATAGCAGGACAATTACATTGCCTGCCATATATTCTTCCGATGTATGCACCTACTATCAATAGCTATAAACGACTGGTAGAAGGTGCATGGGCGCCAACTACTCTTACCTGGGCGATTGATAACCGTACTACGGCATTGAGGGTGTTGCCAGGCAGTCCGACCGCAACAAGATTGGAAACAAGGGTTGTTGGTTCAGATTCCAATCCGTATCTCGCAATGGCAGGTTGCCTTGCTTCCGGCTTATATGGTATAAAGAATAAAATGAAACTCAAAACAACTGCCACTAAGGGTAGCGGTTATGCCGATACAAAAAATGGAATTTTGCCTAAAAACCTTTGGGAAGCATCGCAGGCAATGAAACAATCTGCTGTTGCCAAAGAACTCTTTGGTGAAGAGTTTGTCGCTCATTTTACCGGTACAAGAGAATGGGAATGGAGGCAGTTTTCAAAAGTGGTAACAGATTGGGAGCTCAAAAGGTATTTTGAAATTATATAGTGTATCTCTTAAAAGAAAGTAATAGAAAGAATCAAACTTATAAAATACGTATATGATATTCGAACAGGTTCGTCAATTTAATTTCCCAACTATAATACGATTTGGCGCAGGGGCTGTAAAAGAATTGCCTGCATATATTAAACAAAATAATTTAAAAGCACCATTAATTGTTACCGATCCGGTTATTGCGCAATTACCTTTTTTTAAAGCAATTGTTACCGATTTAAAAAATAACGGTATTGGCGTTGAAGTATTCAGTGATATACATAAAAACCCGGTAAAATCGGATGTGTACAAAGGGACAGATGCATGGGATAATACAAAAAGAGATAGCATTATCGGAATAGGGGGTGGAGCAGCACTTGATGTAGCACGATCTATTGTATTGCGAGTTAATCATCGTGAAGATTTATTCAAGTATGATGATTTGATTGGCGGAGATGT
>JAEUVI010000342.1 GCA_016787105.1 Chitinophagaceae bacterium
AGATTTTAAAGTATTACCTGATATGCACAAACTAAAAATAAATACAAGAAAAATGTTGGTAAGCTGTTGCATATTTTATTTTTTATATCCTCAAAAATCAACTTGGCATAAGAGATTGAAAACACGTTTAAAAATAACACAACAGGATAATAATAAAAAGAAGAAAGTGAATAATCTGTAAGCCAACTGTTGTATCATTTTTATTCGCAAACAAATTTGCGGTGGTCATGCTGGTACCATAACTATCCGGAACGTTTTTTTCTATTGCCGCTATTGAATTGCTGAAACAATCTCATTACAGATTGATAAAGCAAAACAATTGAGCAAGCTGCATGGCGATGACAGTTCGCCAGAAAAAGATTATTAAAATAAAAAGCTTCTCAAAAAACCTAATTACGTCCGGTAAGAATAGCTATCATCGCAGTATCCGGTTTTAAGTTTCTGTCAACGATACCAAAAGAACCTGACTTGAAATTCCAGTTTGCGTAAGCTATTTTATGCCGGTCAAAGATCGTTACCATGTCTTTATACCACCTTAACTTATCAGCAACCGGTGCTTTTTCTATTACACCAAATTCACCACAATACAGTTGCAGGTGAAGACTATCCGCGAGCTTTATAGGTTTTGCCATCATCTTTTCAAGGGTATCTATTGTATAAATACGTCTCTCTTTTTCATCTTTCGGATTACTGACTATCTGACCAGGGTAATGTACTTCTCCTTTAAAATCTTTCAAATCCGTCCACCCGGCCTGGAAATGTGTCAAATAAAAGGGTTCATAAAAATGAAAAGACAGGATTATGTTTTTATCGTTCGCAGGAATTTTTAGCTGATCAAAAGTACCAGCCTGTTGCCAGCGGTTACTTCCTATAACCAGCATACGTGCAGGCTCCCAGCTACGAATGGAATCCGCTACCCGTTTAAGCAATACATTCCATTGTTCTGCATCATCAGCCACGGGTTCATTCATAAACTCATAAGCCAACATACTATCAGGCCATTTTTTTACAAAAGAAGACAGATCTTTCCACAAGCCAATAAACTTATCCTGCTCCTTAACATCTGTCCAAAGCGGTTTTACACCCTCATTAAAATGATGTGAACGAAGAATATGCAAATCCAGTATTACCCTAAGGCCTGCCTCACTGCACCAACCAATGGCATCATTAAGTAGCGCAAATGCGTCTTCATTTCTTGTTCCCTTTTCATCCCACATCTGTTGCTCATCTATGGGCAGGCGAATATGATCGAAACCTATTGAATCAATAAAAGCAATATCCTTTTGAGTAAAAAAGTTTTTACGTTCCTCACCTCGCGCCTCACTCTGCGAAAGCCAATGAGCAATATTGGTACCCCGGTGTAAAGGGAAATCAGTTTTGGCAACAACAGTAGTTGCTACAGAAGTTTCAGTATTTGAATTACAGGATACAAATAATGTGACTAAAAATAAAAAACTAACTACTTTGACTGTATTCATCTGACAACTGGTTTTAAAGAGTAAGAGATAATTATTTTCATTTTACCTGCCAAGTTGCTTATGTATAAATGCTAAACCTTTTTCCGCGATATCCCATGGCCTGGAATATTCACGCCACACTCCTATAGCATTGGCAAAATCAGGGTCATTACGGGAAAACGCCTCAATGGTCAGCCATCCATTATAATTAATATCAGCAAGTGCAGAAAATGTTTCCTGCCATTGTACGTGCCCGTCCCCAGGGGTACCGCGATCATTCTCACTGATATGCACATGTGCTAAAACAGGAGCTATTGCGTGGATAGCATCTTTTGTTTTCTTCTCTTCAATATTTGAATGATGAGTATCATACATTGCTTTTACATTCGGATGTGATGCCAGGCGTACCAGCCTGGTCAATTGCTCCATTGTATTGCACAGGTAGCATTCAAATCGATTAACAGCTTCCATTGTCAGCACAATACCTGCCTGCGCGGCATATTCGCCTGCTGCATGCAATACTTCTGCACTCCATGCATATTCATCATCCTGTGGTGCATGCTGCGCAAATACGCCATGCGCCGAATGAAATGGACCGGCAATAATAGTTGCACGCATAGCATGCGCACGGTCTATTGCCCATTTAATCCGATCAAGGCTTTTTGCACGTATCGCTGCAGAAGGATTTACAGGATTTTCATCTTTCCCTACTACAAAAACAGTTGTTGTCTCAAGCCCTATATCAGCTGCATGATCACCAAGGCGCTTATACGCATTTTCGTCTGGTGAGCCAATCAGGCATTCCACACCATCATAGCCAATCTTTTTTAATCTATCAAGTATTGGAAATAATTCGTCAGACACAGCAGCCGACCAAACGAGTGTATTAAATCCGATTTTATTCATATGCTGACAATAATTATTTTGTATTCACTATTCCACGATAAGGCACATCTATATTCATTTTTCCCGACCAGGTTGCAGGTACTGGCTTACCTGCAGCCCAAAGAATTCCGTTGATAACAAGATGCTGAAAGGATTCAACTCTGAAATCTTCCGGATGCCCCATCGTAGTCATGAAGAAACGGGCACCGTAAGAATTTGTTCCTGTCCATGCCACAGGATTATCAATAGCATCTGCTGATTCGGGATCAATAGAATGTCCTTTCAGCAACAGAACATTATTCTTACCTGAAGGATAATCAGGCAATACTTTATATAACCATGAACGTACATGAAAACTATCCGTCACGCCTGTAAGTATCGGGTTTTTCGCTTGTTCCGGAATAATAGTTACATCGGTTGATGATGTATGTCCGTAATGTGTATGATTGGCTTTACCACCCCAGCCTGGTGGTGCATTGAATGCCCATTCAGCAAAGGCGTTCCACTTTTCGAGCGGGTGGCCTTTGGGATAATTAAAAGCGTGAGTAGTAGTCCGGAACCCAACAAGCGGCTTTGCGGATTTTAAATAGTCTTCAATGTACTTTATCTGTTCAGCAGGTAATCGTCTCCAGCGAAGAAAAAAAACTGCAAGATCTGCTTCTTTCAACGCTTCCAGGCCCGGTATATTTTCTTCCGCATTCTGATCGGGAGAAGCTTTCAGTACTTTGGTGCGAAAGCCATAATTCTTTTCCAGTTCTGCGGCAATGATCGGCAAGGTAGCTTCACCACTATACTCATGATCGCCTGTTACAAAAACAATCAATGGTTTTTTTGCTTTACTTCCCGCATTGGTGGAAAGACATCCATAACAGATTACTAGCAAGCACGGAAGCACAAAGAGCAACCATTTTATTTTTTTAATTTTTTTCATGTGTGATAATGTAGGTGATAAATATAAATTTTCTCAATTAAAAAAACAGTTACTATTTATCTGCCGGGTGTTGTTGCATTAATTCCTCTGCTGTATAAAAACCTTTCTTATCCTGTATAGCTGAACGTACTGCTTTCACTTTCTCTGAAGAAACAGCATCAGCTTTGTTACCAAATGAATTCCTTACATAAGTGAGTACTGCTGCCACTTCATCATCATTGAGCATACCTCCAAAAGGAGTCATTGGTACCTGGCCAGCATATTTTTTTCCTTTTACTTCTGTTGGCCCGGATAGTCCTTTTAATACTATTTTAATCAAACGTTCCTCATTGCCATTTATCCATTCACTACCGGATAAAGGCGGAAAGCCGGAAACATCCAGGCCTTTACCATCCGGCTGATGACAAGTGGTACAAAAACCTTCGCGACTATAAATGGCTTTACCGGCAAGAAATGCTTCTTTGTTTATTCCTGCAGGTATTACTTCCGCAGGTGGTTCTTTTTTCTCAACAACCGCGTGTCCTTCAAGATGTGCAACCGCTGTTTCCCACGCAGGCTGCATCCAGTCATCAAGCGGTTTCTTCGCAGCTTCCTTTTCAATCATCAATCCCTGTTCGGCAGGTAACCAGGAAGCCGACACGATTGCCTCCAGCCGTACACGGCCGCTTTCGTCTTTCGCTGCTTCTGTCAGCAAGCTTACAGCATCGCTTATTTTTTCTGTATTAAACCGCAGCACTTCAACAGCAGCTGCCCGTACCCGGTAGTCATTTGCTTTCAACAATTGACGAAGCAGGTTTTGGTCAACCTGGTTCAATCCCCAACTCACCCACAATCCTTCAAGCAACCAATGTTCATAATGTGGTGATGTTTTATCAAGACCGGCAATCCATTTCTGCAATTGTGGTAGTACTTCAGCCGCAGTATGTGATCTTAATTCACGTTTTGTACGGTATCGTGTGCGGTA
>JAEUVI010000361.1 GCA_016787105.1 Chitinophagaceae bacterium
CAAGATAGGAAAATCAAAACAGGGCAATTAACCCTTCGACTGGTATTGGTTAGAAAATAGTTGATGTAATAGCATTATAAACGAGTCAGTGTAATGACAAAAATTGTGTTTATGAAAACGAAAGAATTAAAAATGGTAATCATCAGGGGAGTACTATTAATCCTCCTTTCATTATATTTTATCGTCGTGTTTGGCCAATCAACTGATGTAGTTTCCTTCAATGCGGCAAGAAGTGATGGGAATATAGCGTTGCAATGGCAGTTATCTCCTGCTAATAAGCTCACAACAGTTATCGTAGAAAAAAAGACACAGGATAATGAATTCAGCGCTATAGCTGAGTTCTGGGTAAACTTTGATGGAAATACCGAGACGAAATTCGGTTTTACTGATAAGAAAGTAAAGGCAAAAACTACAACACACTATCGTTTAAAACTGATTAGTCAGTCTGGTGATATAAAGTATACAAGTGAACTTTCATTGAGTAAAGAAGCTACGAGTGGGAGTATCTCAATACCTCTAAAATCGGAGGACGAGCCCTCCACCGCATCTAATAAGAAAGAGATACTTGCTTCAGTGAAGGAACAGGAAGTAAAAAAAACTGATGGGTTCAAGGTGATATTGAAGCTAAAACTAAAAGAAAAAGAAGATGCGGAAAAATTGCTTTAACGATTAAATTAAACGAACAACTAATAGAGTCGCTAGTCTCATCTTTTTATCTCATGTGAACGTCAACCCTGGAATTCTTTCCAGGGTTCTTCTTTTGGGGAGACAGATTCTTGCAGCAATGAGTTTTCTTTTGCAGCTTTTTCAGTCAATAGGCTCCCACAACTCAATTTTGTTTCCTTCTGCGTCAAGAATATGGACAAATTTGCCATAGTCGTAGGATTCAGTTTTGTCTACAATGGTTACACCTTCTTTTTTTAATTCTTCAACAAGTGCTTCCAGGTTTTCAACCCGGTAGTTTATCATAAAATCTTTTGCAGAAGGTTCAAAGTATTTTGTTGTTTCGGCAAAGGGTGTCCATTGTGTTTGTGCTTTCTTTGTACTGTCTGAACCTTCATACCATTCAAAAGTGGCCCCGTATGGATTTGTGTTTAGACCAAGATGTTTTTCATACCAGGCGGTCATTTTTTTCGGGTCTTTACATTTAAAGAAAATACCGCCAATACCTGTTACTTTTTTCATTTTTGTATTGTTTGGTTTTGTAACTATTGTTTTGAATGCGAAACCTGAAAGAAAAGATGTTGTAATAGCAGTGACAATCAAGAATGTCTTTTTCATATTGCCCGTTAATTGGTTTGTTGCGATGGTATCAAGTTAAATATTTTTATATCAATGCAAGTTATCCATGACAGAAATGTGAGAAAAGTTATTTTCTGAACCAATGGGAGATAAGAGATTAATTCTTTGTTATAGTACAGAAAGTTGTTGGCTGCTACGAGCGCAACATTTAATAAACCAAAATAGAAAAGTATTGTCCATTTGTTTTTATAAAGCCCTGTAAAAGTCCCTGTCATTGCAATCAGCCCAAATAGTGAAGCGAGATTTGTTATCCAGTCATGATCAATTTTTGAAAATAATAAAAGCCCTGTTACCATAGCTATTATGCCGCAGACTTGTATTGCCAGTCTGTATCGTTTGGTAAGGGTTGTGTAACCGGGAAACTGCCACCAGAAAATAGATAGTGCAACGCAAAGAATGACCATCGCTGTGATGGCAACCGGTTGAGCAGTGTTTTTCATGCCATTAATGGCATTGTCATTTAACAGGTTGCACCAGTAATTATTCTTCCAGCTAAAACCAACGGCGTTTTTGTCAAACTGCGAGCCACCCGGATAATAATAAGCGGCAACAATATAAAGTGTGACAAATAACAGAATACCCAGTGCTGGTATTAAGACCAGCATTCTTTTTATGAGATGTTGATTTGTCAAAGCTTTTAAATGCCGTGTAATGATTGCTGGTTTATTTCAAAATATTGAAATAAAGATCACAAACAGTTGAATGTATCAGCGTGCTCTACCAGCTTATTCTTGCGGATAAATTTATCACTCTTCCGTCAATTGGCGCCCAGATTTGTTTAAATGAAGGATTGGAAATGTTGCCATATACAATGCTCTCTTTGCGGGTTTGCCTGTAATCAAGTAGGTTTTCGCAATTAAGCACCAGCGAAATTTTCTTTATGTCGTATCGAACCATGCCAGCTACAAATAAATATGGGGTAGTGGTAGTATTGTCATCAAGGTATTGTTTGCCGGTATAAGAAGCTTCTATGCCGGCGCGGAACCTGTCGCTGAATTCATATGCAACTACAGTAGCAACCTTGTTTTTTGCACTGAGGCTTACATGCGGATGTACTGCATCATATTTTTTTTGCGCATCGGTAAAAGTATAGCCTAAATAAAATTCGAATGCATCACGGCTTAGCGCGATATAAGTTTCAAAACCTTTTGTATTTACCGGGCTGGTTTCATTTTTAGTATAAATAAATCCGTTAGCCTGGGTTACAAATACCTGTGGATGACGAATGCTTGTGATGTAAAACATCTGGTTTATAGTGATATGCCATCCATTCGAAACTGCTTTGTAATTAATATCCCAATTAAGGCCGTTTGATTTTTCGGCTTTTAGCTGTGGGTCAGTTGCGGCAGGAGATACAATATGCGGGTAGTCCCGTTCGTCGATTTCACTTGCAAACAAAGATGGTATTTTGTATCCAAGGCCAGCACCAAGTCTTGTCGTAAATTGATGATTGATTTTATACAATAATGATACCCTCGGCAAAGCAAATGTTCCATACTGGTTATTATTATCCAAACGAAAACCCGCCTGCACAACAAATTTATCTAGCAATTTCCAATCGTCTTGTATGAAACCACCAATAGTTGTTTGGTTGTAGTTGTTAAACCCTGATGAATCAGGCAGGTGTTTTTTAAAATGTTCGCCTGTCACATTAATACCGCTGACCAAAGTGTGGTTTTTTACTTTTTTCAGGTAGTTCAGTTCTGTATAATATGAAAACTGGTTAGCCTGCATGCCAAAAACACTGGTGGCGATTTTACGGTTAAAAAGACTGCCACTTCCTTTCACATTAATCCTGTCAGTATTGTTCAGTTTATTTTCCCAGGTAATATCCGCGGTATTCCGCAAAGATGTATTATCAATAAAGAATTGGTGCGTATTGTCATTGGCTTTTTGTAACACTTTCATGTCGCCTCCCTTTCTTTCTTCATACGTAAGATTATAGCCCAACGCGATTGTTTGTTTATCGTTTGGATAAATAAAAAGCTTTGGATGTACAAAAACTGTTTTCAAATCCGGTACATCGCTAAAGCCATCTTTATTTACATCAACCGCTTTTTGATAAGTACCGCCAGTAAAAAATGTATAACCCGCTTTTTTATTCCGGCCTGAAAAATATCCATTGATATTTGATTCCTTTAATGAGCTTTGGTTGATGGTTATATAATGTTCCGGGTCGTTGAGTTTAGGAGATTTTGATACAAGATTTATCATGCCTGCAATAGCGCCTCCACCGTATAGTGTGGAACTTGCGCCTTTTACAATTTCAATCTGTTTTAAATCTGCCGGCGGAATTTGTAATATGCTAAAGCTGCCACTATAACCTCCAAATAATGGCATGCCATCGCGAAGAATTTGTGTGTACTTGCCCGGCAGCCCCTGTACTCTTGCATCGGCATTCCCTGTAGTAGCGCTGCTTTGCTGTATTTGTATGCCGGCAACATCACCCAGCATACTTGCAATGTTACCAGGCTTAATACCGTTTTCTTCGCCCACTTCTTCACTTCCCAATACTTCTACTTTTGTGGGTAAATCTTCTATCCGACTGTTCGTGCGACTTGATGTAATAATAACTTCTTCTTCTGTATGCGCTTCTTCTTTTTGCAGATATATTACCGGGAAACTATTATTGTTTTGCGGTATGGCAAAACTCAAAGTTTTAGTTTGGTATCCGATAAAAGAGAAGCTTACCCGGATATTTCCCGAAGGTAGGTTGCTTAAAAGAACTTTGCCACTGCTGTCCGATGTAGTGGCTTTATTCATTCCTTCCACGGTGATAGTTACACCCTGCAAATTTGTTTTTGTTTCTGCATCGGTGACTGTGCAATTGAAATTGTACTGTGAAAAAGCAGGGCCGCTTATTATTGCCAGGACTATCAATAGTATTGTATGAAGTTTCATTTTTTAGATTTGAAAACAGCTTTCAAAGATTGAGTGATATAGTATTATTTGCCAACTACAAGCACCTGGAATGTTCCGGGCTTCATCTTTGGTCTGCCTTTTTGGCCTGCTTCCATTGGCTCAAACTCAGCAGTGGGCATATATATATGGTGAGTATCTTTATCAAATGCAATGGTTCTTGCGCCTTTTTTTGTAACAACATTTTGCAGCAGTATAAATTTTGAGTCATTTTGTTCGTGTATTACACTCATGGTGCCATCTGCGCCGTTGGAAGTATAAATGTTTCCGGAATCTGGATCAAATGCTACGCCATCGCAACCATCTCCAATAATAATCTTGTCTATTATCTTGCCATTGGTAGCATCAATTACTACTAATAATTTTTCGCATCCTGCAAATAATCTTTTGGTTTTAGTATCCATTGCAAGGCCGGTAGGCCCATCTCCCGGGGCAATGCTCCAGCGGTTTATAACTTTAAATGTGCTTGTGTTTATAACCACTATTTCGTTTTTATCTTCAATGTTTACAAATAATTTTCCTTTGCTATCGCTGACTGCTGTTTCTGGTTTGCCGCCTACAGGTACACTATCAATTAATAAATTTTTTACAGGGTCGATAATGCTTAAATTTTTGCTGCTGCCGTTGCAGGTAATAATTTTTTTACTGAATGGCTCATAAATAATAGCATCGGGGTTATGGCCGGTTGGTATTTGTGCGAGTATTTTGTTTGAATTAATATCAAATACAAATACGTTATTTAGCCCTCCGTTACTTGTAAATCCTTTCCCCGAAATCGTATCGAACGCAATGCCATGCACGCCGGTAGTATTTTCGATTATGCCAACAGAGTCGCCGGTTATTTTGTTAAGAATATTGACCTGTGTACCATGACTTACATATAGCCAGTTATTTACCGGGCCGGGTTGTAAATAATCCCAGCCGCCGCTGCTGGCGATGCGGAATGTTTTTAATACCCGGAAGTTATTTTGTGCAAAACTAATGACACCCATCGTGATGATAGCTGATAAAACAATTGCTGTTTTTTTCATTATTATTTTTTAAATGTTACTTTTTTGAAATAAAACTTCTGGCAGCAGAAAGCAGGAAGTTGGTAACCTCAGCCTTTGCTTTTGTCGTGGCACTTTCGTATGGGGGTCTTAAGGGAGCAACTGCTTCAAACAAAACAGTTGCTGTAAAGTAGAGATCGGATTCTGAAGAAAAACTGAAGGGGAAAAAAGAGCTAAAAAATGGGGGTGCTTACATCTTTGGATGTTTCTGAGGCTTTTTACACAGTTCATGTTACCTGCTGCTTTTCTTCGTCAAGCGTTTAAGTTCTTCAACGGTCAAAGCAGGATTTGTCAAATGCACAACTGAATGACAGTTGGCACAAAGCGGTACAAGGTCGTTTATCGGGTCAACTTCGTACTCTTCGCCGATGTCTGAAAGTTGTGTTTTATGATGAACATGGATGAAACCTTTTGCTGTGTCACCATAAAACTGCCCGAAACTGAAGCCGCAGACAAAACAACTGTCACCGTGATGTTTGATGCACTCAAGCCTTGCCTTTTGGTTTCGCTCATACCTGTTTACAAATACCTGCACAACTTTACCTTCTTTGTAAAACAGCTGGTGGTCAAACTGTTCTTCTGTCGGTAGCTTTTCTGTCGTCTGGACGTCTTCTTCGTCGTGTCCAACAAGGTTTAAACTTTCAAGAGCAGTTCTCAAATTTTCTTTCATTTCCCAACCGGGTCGCTCATTGCTTAGTTTTCCCTCACTTGCAAAGTAGGGGCCAACTAAACTGAAATAAGCCGGTGTCTCATTCTTGCCGTTGTGGTAAAGCCACGGTGTCACGCCAAGATATGTCGCTATTGCTTTTCCGATTTTTCCAATTTGTCCGCTGGCAACTATCGGTGAAGGGTTCTTTGGACTGATGACCGCAGCCAACTCCTTTGCTGTCGCTGTTGAATTAGGGAAAGCGTAAAGAATTTGCAGCAGTTCAACTTGTCGGTACGAAAGTGCATTTTTGATAGCGTCCTGATATTGTTCTACAGTTAGATTGAGGTCGTCCATAAAGCTTGCAGGTAACGTTCGAGTATTTGCGAAGGCAGGGAATTCGTTGATTGTCCAGCCCGGTACAAATGCTCATTTGAAAATATGTTGTTGAAGTTAAATACAAAAGCTGAACATTGAACGTCGAGCCCGAACCGCTGTTGATAGTAGCACGTAGCCGATGTTACAATGTCCAGCCCTGCTTTTGCAAATACTTTTGTTGGCGGTAGTTTTATTTTTTCGAGTCTCCAAGTGTGAATGATTCTGTCGGACCGTCTCCTATTTTCATTGTATAGTCTCCGGATTTCGAAGTCCTATCTCTATCACCTCCTCCTCCATATGAATCTCTCTCTTTAATCTCTTTCCCATTCTTGTCGTAATATTTACCTCCGTTAGGCTTACCATTTTGGTCGTAGGTACCAATATAATAGTTGCCGCTGGGTATGGTAGTTTTACCTGACACCATTCTTCCATTAACAAATACACCTTCACATAAGTTCCCATTCACATTCCACCACGTTCCATTGCCATTACATTCTCCGTTTTTAAATTCTCCTTTGTAAAGCCCAAATTGATTTTTCGAGGAGCCATATCCATTGGCTTGTCCGTCTTTAAATTCTGCAGAAAGATAATAGCCATTGTTTTTATTTGTTGTAGTGCCTTGCCCATTAGCTTTACCATTTACGAATGTTCCTGTAAAAACTCTTCCGTCGTAATATTCGATTCGCACAGGGCCTTCTAAATTGCCATTTTTGTATTCACCATAAATAGTACCGACGTCATTGCTGACACCAGTATATTCCTTAAACTGACCATCTATAAAAATACCCGTTTTAGACGTGGATGTCATCCATCCGCTTTTGTCGAATTCCATATGAGTAAGAGTTCCGTTTCCATTTGGTGTTCCGTCAGTACTGATTGCCCCTAAGTAAGTGTCTTTTCCAGTAGATAAATTTACTGGAGCAAAGTTTGGATTAAATGAATTTGGATTATACGCCAAAATAGTGTTACCATTAGAAAATCTATATTCAGATGTGGCAATTGGTGGTAATCTAAAAGATGAGCCGTCGGGGTTTGTTACAGGTATTCCGAAATCATTACTTTTAGGAGGTTCAGAATACCATGTATCTCCATTTGGAAAATTTACCTGCTGGCAAGTAATATTACCGTTTCTAATCCTATTTTCGATAAGATTATTGTAGCTATTTAAAACACATGAATTGTAATTACTTGGTGAACCAAAATCAACTTTATATTCACCATTTATATTTGCAGTCGCATTTCCAGTTTGAGTTGTGTTTTGAATAGATGAAGATGTTTCAACAGGAATTTTGTTAGGAGTTGTCAATGACTTCATAAGTACATCCATATAGGAATCTGGTAACCAAGAAGAAAAGTCTGTTATTGACCTATTTGGCATTTGTAAACCTATACTACGTCCGACATCAATAAAAAATGTTGCACAATCTTGCTCGATTCCTTTATACTGTGGAGTATTTTCAAAATAATTTTGAAGTGTGTGTAATGATTTTTGAAAATTAACTTCGTCGACTTCAACCACTACTTGTTTCAGAGATTCTGCCGTGGTTACAGTTGCTAAGTCATCCTGCATTTTCCCAGGTACATGTCCAACAGTAGAACCTGTAGCAACTTGAGCAAGTCCAACTAATTTGCCGGGTAATGTTGAATTTTGTAATGAAGTTGGTATTGCTGTCATGCGAATTATTTGCCTACCAACCATTTTTCCCACTTTTTTATCAACTATCTCGTAGTCTGGATAAAAACCAAATGCTGCAATGTCGGATATTTTTGTCTGGGGATTATGACGATACCACATAACCCATGCATGTCCAGCAGTACTTGGATTTGGGGCACCTTGCATCCCATGTGTAGAGAAAATAACATAAAATCTGTCAGCCGTTAAAAAAGGAGATTTAAAAGGTACCGTTGGTAAAGTTGAAATATTAA
>JAEUVI010000478.1 GCA_016787105.1 Chitinophagaceae bacterium
CGATTTGATTACGGACGTTTTAATGAAATCGTTTCTGCTATTGAAGTAGGAATGAGCCTCGATCTTTATGCGAAAAAAGTTCCTATCATGCTTGCTCAAAAAGATAAACAACTATTCTTCCAGGGATATATCACTCTTCAATTTGGAAGAAGAAAGTAACCTCAGGCATAATAATCGAAATACGCAGCTTTAGTGTAGTCTGTCCTGGTAGTTCGCTATTTATATCACTGCCCGGTAACTTGTTTCAGGAAAGATCATCGGCGAATGAATTATTTCCTATTCCGATCTCAGGAATAGTATCTTCAGTAGTTATATTAATTCGGCTATCTCTCATAGAATACAATAGATTTGCATGAGAAGAAAACGGCCAGGTAATTGAGTATATCCGGAGTTTTTTATTATCAAAAAGTATTATTAACAAGTCCATTTTTCAAACTAATCTACCAGCTAATATGGTGCGCAAAGAACCGAAAAGTTATTATGATGTAGTGATTGTAGGAGCAGGTATTGGAGGATTAACTGCAGGGGCATTGTTAAGTAAAGCTGGTTTATCTGTTTGTGTACTGGAAAAGGAACCACATCCCGGCGGATACCTCGCTGGCTTTCGCAGAAAAGATTTTCGTTTTGATACTGCTATTCATTGGTTGAACCAGTATTCAAAAGAAGGAATGGTTTGCCGACTGTTTGATGCCATCGGCAACGATTACCCGAAAGCAATTTCCCAGGAACGGATACGCCGCTACAAAGGAGATGATTACGAATACCTGCTCACGCATAATCCAGATGAGTTGAAGGAACAATGGAAAAAAGAATTTCCGGAAGATGCAGAAGGGATCGAACGTTTTTTTAAAGCTGCAAAGAGAGTAGGTGAGGCATTTAAAAATTTCGGAACTTTCTTCCGTTCGGAAGAAACAATGGGTTTCTGGGAGAAACTCCGTAAGAAGAAAAACATGATTTCATTCGGAATGCGTTTTATTCCGCACCTGCGTTATTCAGGTGAAGAAGGTATAAAAAAAGGACTTGCAAAATATTTTAAAAGCGAAAAGCTGCGCAAAGTTTTTAGTTCCGATACGGAGATACTTTCCTGTATTGTGCCAATTGGTTGGGCTTATTACAAGGATTACCAGAGCCCACCGCATGGTGGCGGACAGGTAATTGCAGAATGGCTGGAGCATGTAATCAATTATTTCGGACAGGATACCCTTTACAAGCTTTCAGTAAAAGAAATTCTTACGGATAAAGATCGGGCATGTGGTGTATTATGTGCAAGGGGAAGCAAAGAATACAAAATTGAAAGTAAGTATGTAATTGCAGCCTGCGATGCGCCAACTTTATATGAAAGATTATTGCCACAGTCTTTAATACCGGCCAAACTTAAACGTAACCTTGGAGAAGCAGAGCTATACAGTTCTTCGGTTACTATAAGCGTTGCATTGGATTGCCCAGTTGAGCAATTGGGTTTTAATGAAGAATTGATTCATATTTCCAGCGCATCCGTTCCGAGGATGGAGCATTCAGGCGGTAATCCCGACAATACGGAGATCTGTATACTTGCGCCAAGCTTTCGTGATAAATCATTAGCGCCTGATGGAAGTGGTACCCTTCTCATCTTCATGCCGGCATATATGGAGTACGAACAATTGTGGCGTACTGAAAAAGATAGTAAAGGCAATATCATTCGTGGGCGGGCCTATAAGGAGTTAAAAGAAAGTATTGCCGGCAAATTGCTGAAAAGAGTAGAAGAAAAAGTGGCACCGGGGCTTCGGGAGCATATCCTCTTTTACGAAGTAGCAACGCCGGTTACACACTGGCGTTATACCGGGAATACCGGCGGATCGATGATGGCTACAAAGCCAAACCGGCCAAACATGGTCAATAAAGTTGCTACTTATCACACTCCTGTTAAAAATCTTTTTTTAGGTGGACATTGGGCTGAACTGGGTGGGGGTGTTCCTATCGCGGTAAAAGCAGGAGCAAACTCTTCACTACTGATCCTGAAAAAGGAAAACAAAGCAGCATACGATGCATTGGCTACCT
>JAEUVI010000494.1 GCA_016787105.1 Chitinophagaceae bacterium
CATTAAGTCATGCTATTGTAATCCTTCGTATAACAGGTCAAAAAACTTTTTTACCTGGGCATTATTTTCAAGCCAGGGTAAATGGCCACATTTCTCAATAAAATGGATTTGTAACTGAGGTAGCAAATCTCTTATTTCATAAACCGTAGACTCACCAACCGGATCCTGCCTTCCCTGTATTAAATAAACAGTTTCCTTGTAATTTTTTAACATACTAATCCTTTCCTTTTCTGTGGAAACAAAACTTCCTATTGCGTATTTACTTATACCTGGTTGTCCGTACAATTCAACATCATTTATGGGCTTGGTAGCTAAAGCTCTTTTTCTGTCAAAGAAATAACCGGGCCATATACCCCTCAGGCTTGGTTTTTTCATACTATCCAGCATGGCTATTTCTCTTCTATCTTCTTCATGCAAACGCATATTCATGTTGTCTCCAAAATATGTAAAGAACTTCCCGGTTGGCCCACCCGAATTTAATAGTATCAGTTTTTCTGTTTTTTCGGGATGCATGGCCGCATAGTGTAAAGACAACATGCCACCCCAGGAATGGCCTATCAGTGTTAATCGATCGAGTTTTAAATAATTACGTAATGCCTCAAGGTCATTAACATAATTTTCCATATTTACCGTCACTGAATCTACTGATGCAAGCGTTGATTTTCCGGTGCCACGTTGATCCAATACTATACATCGGTATTTTGAGGATAATTCTTTCCAGACTGCTTCCATATAGCCAGCGTTTAAACCCGGCCCGCCTGCAAGAATAATAACAGGATTCCCATTGCCGAATTCCTGCACATGCAATTTTGTATTATTTGAGCCATCAACATAGTAGCTTTTTTGAGCAAATGCACATGTTAACATATCAACCAGGAAAAGAAGTAATAATAACTTTTTCATATTGCATATTGTTTAAGATACAATCTCTCTGTATTATGTTTTGTTTCTCATCAACGGAAGTTATGGATTATTGCCGGCTTAGTTCAAAAACTTATCATAAACATGGTACATTACCCGGCCTTTTCCACCTATTGATTCTGCAAAACCTCTTGAGTCAATATTGCTTTCATTTACGGGAAAATACAAACTACTTTTTAAACCCAATGATTCGTGATAGCCATACAATTTCATTGCTATTGCCTTAGCTAAGCCTTTCCCCCTGTATTCCCTTGTAACTCCAATTGCTAAAATGCCTGCTCTTCTGAATTTCTTAGCCGCCCCGGTTATTAGTTTCAAGATAGCAATCAAGCCAACCTTTCCATTAAAAGTTCGGAAAAGCGGGGTGAGGTCTGGCAATGCAAAACAAAACCCGGCAGGTTTTCCATCCACTTCTGCAATCAGTATTTGTTCAGATGCCACTGCATCTTTCATGTGCCTCAAAAATTCTTTCATTTCAGCATAGCTCATGCTTGTAAACTCCCACTCATTTGCAAAAGTCTCATTGAGCAAATCAGTTGCTATTTTAACTTCTTTATCCCAATTTCTTTTTGAAACAGGTCTTATTACAGCTGTGTCATAATTCGCATACTGTCGTTTTGCTGCCCTGTATTTTTCGTTTGCAAAATCAATCTCATAATACCATATCGGGTATGTTGGTTGATAATTCAATTTTTGAAAATAGGAAGGGTAGTAGGGGGGCGTCCATGCTAAAGGAAACATCGGATCTTCATCAAAACCTGTCACCATAAATCCCATACTGTTGGGAGCACCTCCATTAGCGGGTGCAATTATTTTACTTACTTCTCTTTCTTGTAGCCAATGCTCGGCTCGTCCAATCATTTCTGTCACTGCTGGCTCACAATCTTTTGCTGCGGCAAAAAAACCGATAAACCCTGCATCAGCTTGCTTTTGAGCCTGGAATTTTTTGTTGATAATTGCAGCGCAACGACCCACATCTTCACCTGACTTCGAAACAACGAACAGGCCGAATTCCAACCCTTTAGCCATTTCACTTTTATGCGTAAGCATTTTAGCCACATCAGCATCTATTTCTGAGATATAATAAGGATAGTTTTTCATCAGCTTCCGTTCCAGTGAGACAAAACGTTTTAAAGCTGATTTATCTGAAGGATTAATAATTGTGACGATTATTGTTTCCATTTTCTATTGTATTTTTTTATTCCTTC
>JAEUVI010000560.1 GCA_016787105.1 Chitinophagaceae bacterium
CACCCCATTGCTTCCGCTCTTATCACGCTGGCCGAATGGGTGCTGAAATATATATTCAATGTGCGGGTAGATGAAAATAAGGAAGCGCTGGGACGAGGGGATTTGGAAAACCTTTTTCGGCAATCCAGCGACGAGCAGGAAGAAAACCAGGAATTGAATACAGAGCTTTTTGAAAATGCGCTTGAACTACCAAAAATTAAAATCAGGCAATGCCTTGTACCGAGAAAGGAAATTATTGGTATTGACATCCGCAGCTCAATTGATGAGTTGAGAAACAAATTCATAGAGACAAAACTCAGCCGGTTGCTGGTTTTTGATAATAATATTGATCATATACTTGGCTATGCCCACCAGTTGGATTTGTTTAAAAAACCAACAAGTATAGAATCAGTTCTTCTGCCTATCCCTGCAGTACCTGAGAGTATGAGCGCAAGCGATCTTATCAATAAGTTCAGCCGTGAACGAAAAAGTATTGCCTGGGTAGTAGATGAGTTTGGCGGCACAGCGGGAATTATTACAATGGAAGACTTGCTGGAAGAAATTTTTGGGGAAATACTGGACGAATACGACACGGACGAATTCATAGAAAAGCAATTATCAGAAAATGAATTCATCTTTTCCGGAAGGCTGGAAGTAGATTACCTGAACGAAAAATACAATTTTGAATTTACCGTAAATGAATCGGAAACTCTTTCCGGCTATATCATCAATTACCACGAAACCATACCAAGGCAAAAGGAGCGTATCATTATTGATGATTATGAGTTCGACATTCTCAGCGTGACAGATACCCGCATAGAAACTGTGAAGCTGAAGGTGCTGAAGTAAAAGAAACAACATTTATTTTCCATCCCTGAATTGGAGCATTCATCCCATCCGGGTTTTTGCTGAAAAGTGAAAGCTGTATATTTAATTCCACCTAAAAAGAAAAATATGAAATTGAAAGCCCTGTTTATTTTATTCATCGTCTCTGCATCATTTACTGCAGTGTATGGGCAGAATAAAAAAGGAACCGTTTCGTTTGCTCCTGCACTTGATACACCAAAAACTAAAAAACCTCCTGTTGGTATTACTGAAAAAATAAAAAGCAGTAAAAAAACAGATGGTTTGTTTACCCTGTACCAGGATACCGCATCGGGCAACCTGCAGCTGTATGTAAAAAAAGAACAGTTAGGCAAAGAATTTATTTACCAGAGTTTTTCACTGAACGGCCCGGTGTCTCTTTTTCTCAACCAGAGTATGCACCGCATGAACTTTGTGTTTAAAATCACAAAGGCTTTTGATAAAATAGAATTTACCCGTGTCAATACTTCATTCTACTATGATCCTGAAAATGCAATCAGCAAAACAAATAATGCGGATAAACCTGAAGCTGTTTTTTATTCTGACAAAGTAACCGCGGAAGATTCAACCGGCTACCTGGTCAATGTAGATCAGTTATTCATCAGCGAAAAACTGGATCCTGTTAAACCAATTATCAATGCAGGTCCTTTTTCATCTATGCTTTTTAACCTGGGCGGATTGAATGCTTCGAAATCCAAATATTTCCAGTTGCGTTCTTTTCCAAAAAACACAGACATACTTGTGGATATGGCATATGATAATCCATCTGCACAGGCTACTGCAGCAGATATAACCGATCCCCGTTATGTACGTGTACGCATACAGCACTCATTGATTGAAATGCCGCAAAATAATTTTCGTGAAAGAAGGGATGATGCGAGAGTAGGTTATTTTATTCAGCAAACAACCGATCAGACAAGCGTAAGCCCTGTTCCCTACCGCGATAAAATTAATCGTTGGTTCCTGGAGAAAAAAGATCCATCTGCCGCATTGAGTGAACCGGTAGAGCCGATTGTTTTCTGGATAGAAAACACAACGCCTGTTGAATACCGCGCTACAATTATGGAAGCAGGATTGAAATGGAATGAAGCGTTTGAAAAAGCAGGTTTTAAAAACGCGGTGCAAATGAAGATAATGCCTGATGATGCCGATTGGGATCCTTCAGATATCCGTTACAATGTTATTCGTTGGGTAGCTTCGGCACAACCTGCATATGGCGCCATCGGCCCCAGCTTTGTAAATCCACGTACCGGGCAAATATTAGGTTCTGATATTTCTATTGAGTGGGCAAGCGGTTCTTTTACGCCGGTATTGGATGATTTGTTTAATGGATTCAATGCACCGGTTAAATTTCCTGCAGAAAATAATAATCTCCTCTCAGACTATGCTACCTGCTCCATGGGCCATGAGTTGAAAGCGGAATTTATTTCCGGTATGACAGCAATGGAAGCAGCAGACGCAAGCCCTGCGGAAATAAAAGAAATGCACAAACAATTTCTCACCTATCTCATCATGCACGAAATGGGGCATACGCTTGGCCTGAACCACAACATGAAGTCGAGCCAGATGCTAAGCCCTGCGGAAATAAATAATAAAGAACTCACAAGAAAAATTGGCCTTTATGGATCAGTAATGGATTATCCTGCAATTAACGTCGCATTGGATAAAAGCAAGCAAGGTGATTTTTATACTACGAAAGCAGGGCCTTATGATTTATGGGCTATTGAATATGGCTATACCCCTTTTGCAGAAAAAGAAGAAGCAGAAAGCCTGAAGAAAATACTTTCCCGCAGCAATGATCCGAAACTTGCTTTTGGCAATGATGGGGATGATATGCGTGCCCCGGGAAAAGGAATGGATCCAAGAGTAAACATTTATGACCTCAGTAGTGATGCTATCGCCTATTCTGAAGATCGTTTCAATCTTATCAATAAGCTGATGGGCAAGCTGAAAGATAAATATGTAAAGCCAGGAAATTCGTATGCTGAGTTGCGTTCAAGATATGGCTATCTGAATAATCAACGGGCCCAGAATACGGCTGTTGTCAGCCGTTATATCGGCGGTGTATACATCGACAGAAGTTATCCGGAACAATCTCCTGCCGGTAAACCCTATACACCCGTACCGGTTGCTACGCAGAAAAAAGCAATGGCAGTTTTAACCAAATATGTTTTTGCACCTAATGCTTACGATGCAGATGCCCCGCTATTTTCCTACTTGCAAACACAACGCCGCGGTTTTAATCAGAATGGTATCGGAGATGATTTTCGTATTACCGGCGCAGTATTAAACACGCAAATGGGCGCTATCGCTCATATTTTAAACGCTTCTACTTTGCAGCGTATTACCAATAGTCGCTTGTATGGCAACCAGTATACTGTAGCAGATGTGATGAATGATTTGGTAAAAGGCATTTTTGATGCAGATATAAAAAGCAATGTGAATGTATACCGCCAATACCTGCAGTCATCCTTCACCGAAGCGCTGGCAAGCATCATGGATCCCAAAACACCCGGATATGATGATGTATCAAAAGCAGCATGCCTGTATACACTCAAAAAACTGAAAACACAGCTTTCTGCTGCCATTTCAACCAACGAAGAAACGAAAGCCCACCGGGCAAATCTGCTCTTCCTGATAAATAACGCACTGGAAAATAAGTAAATAGCAGAAAAATGAGCAACCCGCTTCTAAAAAAACAGAAGCGGGTTTTTTTGTGCAATATTCTTTCCATAATATATTTCAAATCTATCCTACCAGTGAAATCCGTAATTATCTTTGCCCCTCTTTAATTATACCCATGGCTTTACTGGATTTGTTTAAAAGAAGAAAAAAGGGTGGAGAGGCAGAAATGTCGTTCATTGATCACCTTGAAGATTTGCGCTGGCACCTCGTACGTTCGGTAATTGCAGTTTTGATAGGCGCAATTGTCATCTTCATTTATTCGTCTGACATTGTTGATAAGGTAATCCTTGGTCCTGCCCACCAGGATTTTATCACATATGGCTACCTGTGTAAGATTGGCCGTTTTTTACATATCGGCGATTCCCTTTGTATCAATAATATCAAAGTAAGCTTTTTGAGCACAGCCATGACAGAGCAGTTTATGTCCACCTTTACCATTGCGTTTGTGGGTGGCTTCATCATTGCTTTTCCATATATATTCTGGGAGTTCTGGCGCTTTGTACGACCTGCATTAACTGAGAAAGAACTGAAAAGAACCAAAGGAGTTATCTTCTGGGTATCTGTTCTCTTTTTTCTGGGCGTAGCTTTTGGCTATTATATCCTCACACCCTTCATGGTTAATTTCTATTTCTCATACTCACTAAGTCCGATGATTGAGATAAAACCAACCTTTGGCGACTATCTTGAAAACCTGATTTATACTACGGTGGGCATCGGTATATTATTCCAGATGCCGCTATTAGTAATGGTGCTTGCAAAAATTGGCATTATTACAGGTACTTTTTTAAAAAAATACCGCAGGCATGCAATTGTAGTTATTCTAATTGCGGCAGCCATTATCACCCCTTCCACCGATCCGTTCAGCCTTACGTTGGTTACTATTCCTTTGTACGTATTATTTGAGGCCAGTATCATGCTGGCATCAAGAGTACAACGGGACAAGGAAAAGAAAGATGCTGAATGGAGTTAAAACATGATAAATCGAAGTTCAGTAACTTTGTGCTGCTCTGATTTTTGAAACTTAATTTATTTCTCATGCAAGTCAATTTTGATTTTTCAAAACCCATAGCTATCGGTAGCGATCATGCAGGCTTTGATTATAAAGAAACCCTGATTTCTGTTCTGGAGGCAAAAGGCCTGGCATATACAGATTTTGGCACACACTCAAAAGATTCTGCTGACTATCCAGATTATGCACACCCTGTAGCAGAAGCTGTAGAAAATGGTGATGTCGCTTTTGGAATATTAGTT
>JAEUVI010000586.1 GCA_016787105.1 Chitinophagaceae bacterium
TCTTTAAGGACTGTTTTTGATAACCTACAATAACAACTTCACCCAGGTTATTTGTGTTTTGTAAGGACAATGATACTGTAACAGCTTCTCCGGGTTTTACATTAACCTGCTGTTGCTGGTAGCCTACAGCAGAAATAATCAAGGTTATATTTTCCTTGTTGTCAGAAACGGGGATTGAAAAGGCACCGTTTTCATCTGTAACTATACCACTGTTTTTGCCTTTGATGGAAATGCTTGCCCCGGGAATAGGCTTTTTGTCTTTATCGGTGACAACTCCCGTTGTGTTTTGCTGGGCGTTAATCTTGCTGAATAGGGATATACCCAATAGCAGTAAAAGCACAAACTTTAAGTTCATGTAGTTTTGGTTTTTTGGTAATTATTAACAGGCAGTTAACTTTAAAGGCCTAAATATATATGATAAGATATAAACGTGATGTATATGCGAATTTTAAAAATGAAAAAGCAATCGTTTGCTTTTCGTTACAAACGATTGCGTACTTTTTGAAACAAAAAATCAAAATTATTTAGATGTAATTAGTATGTTTTTTTTAAAAAATCTACAGGTGGAATCAAATTTTGAGATGAGGTTTTATATGATACTATGTATTTGCCTGAAAAATTGATTTGACTCATCTTTTAGTATGTATACATTAAAACAAGATTCTATGAGACACCTTTTTTAGAAAGATATTTTAAGTGTTTAAATAAATAGGAAGTGATCTATGGATGATTTGGTGTCACCTGATTTTATAGTACTGCGGATATTGTCAATTTCTTTTATACTTAAACATTATAGCAAAGCAAAAAGCAGGAATTAAAGCAACTCAGTATGAATAATTATAAAAGAAAGGGTCTCAAAAGCTTATACTTTTGAGACCCTTTCATGAATTACTAATCAAAAAATGCTACTAATTATAACCAGGATTTTGTGTAATCGTACCATTGCTATTATCAATCTCTCTTTGAGGATAAGGCAATAATTTATGTCTTTCCGGTACAAAAGTTCTTTTCGGTTTATAGGTTCCTTCGGCAGGAAGCGCATTGTACACTTCAGCGGCCAATCCCCATCTTACCAAATCAAAATGACGATCGCCACCTTCGAATGCGAGCTCCATTTTTCTTTCATACATCAGATCGTTGAATGTGGGTGCGGTAATCGGATTTAAGCCTGCACGTTCCCTTACAAGATTAAACGATGTTGCTGCTGCAGCAACAGCAACAGTTCTGTTTTGCGGTCCACCACCACCCAGGTTCATAATTGCCTCTGCATGTATTAAAAGTACATCTGCATATCGTATTGCAGGTATGCTTAAGCCGGGCGACCATTTAATAGGGGCCTCTTTGTATGGCTGCATATACTTAACACATACAACGGGAGATTGATTATTTGGCGCTTTTAATATATCGGTAGAACCGCTGAAAGTAACCACATCAACGTCACGCTTTGCTACTGTTGCTGCTTTTCTCACATCACCAGCCTCATATGATTCATAAAAATTTTCTGTGGCGCTTACTAATCTCCAGCCTACACCTGCTTCTTCAGGATGTGTTCCGCCCCATACATCATTCGGTAAATAGAGAACACTTGTAATAGGATATTCGCCTTCACGTGCGCCAAGTACCCATAGATTCTCACTTACATTATCATGTTCAATTGTAAATAAATCTGAATAAACAGGGTAGAGGCTGTGCTTTCCTGAATTGATTACCATCTCAGCAGCGTTTTTTGCTTCCGTCCATTTCTTTTCATAGGCATACACTTTTGCCAGTAAGCCCCATGCTGCTCCTTGTCCGGGGCGTCCTTTTTCATGATCAAAAGAAAGTTGCGTTGTTGCTGATTTTAAAGATGCTTCAATTACTTCCCAAATCTGAGCTTCACTTGCTCTTGTGAGTGCCGACTCTGTGTTTGAAGGATCGTATAACGGTACGCCACCATAGCGTATTACTTCTGTAAAGTAAGCAAAGGCCAGTAAGAAATTGGCTTCACCGAGTATTCTCTGTTTTTGTGCATCCGGCATATTAATACCTGGCACATGTGCCAACACATCATTGGCTCTTTTTATTACCTGGTAATATTCTTTATAACTATTCAGGCTCAGGTCATTTTCTGTATTCTGTACAGCCCTGAATTCTGTCATCGCGATAAAATCGCCATAGTTATCATTCATATAGCCTATATCGCTGAATGCTTCCATACCTGCCCACTCTTCGCCACCGAGGGCTTCTTCGGATTGCAAAGGAGTGTATACACCGCCAAGTGCCGATTCTGCCTGTGCTGCTGTTTTCCAGAATACAGCATCAGTAAATTCATGAGGTTCCTTGTCAAGGAAACTTTTTGAACAAGCTCCCAGTAAACCACATGCTGTTATTAATATTATATATTTTTTCATGTGTTAATATTTTTTTTTGGCCACATGGAATTCGACATAAAATTTTCATCGGCGCTGATACAATTTGCCTCGAAAATTTTATGCCTCATTTCATGATGATTAAAAATTAAAGTTTACACCTAAAATGTAAGTTCTTGCCTGCGGATATGCACCCCTGTCAACGCCATAGATATTCGATGAGTAATCGACATCAGCTCCTATTTCAGGATCAAATCCTGAATACTTCGTAAACGTGAGCAGGTTCTGGAATGTAGCGAACACACGCAGTTTTGAAATGTTTTTACCGATTATATTTTCACCAAATGAATAACCGAATGTCAGGTACTTCAATCTTAAATAGCTACCATCTTCTATATAAAGTGTGCTATAGGTATTGTTTCTGTTGAGATCTTTCATTGATACTCTCGGAATATCTGTATTTGTGTGAGAGGGTGTCCAGCGATTCAATATTTCTGTTTTGTTATTGTAACCCGCACCTTGCATAAGGATACCACCAAGATCAAGACCATTAAATATTTTATTTCCCTGGCTTCCTGTCCACATCATGTTAAAGTCAAAGCGACCGTAGTTAACCGATCCATTTAATGAATAGGTAAACGTGGGGAAGCTGCTGCCAGCATTCACTCTGTCATTTGCACTGATAACACCGTCTCCGTTCACGTCTTCGAATTTCAAATCACCGGGCACTGCCAACGGTTGAATCATGTTGCCATTCTTATCTTTATAATTGTCAATTTCCTGCTGTGTTTGGAAAATACCCAATGCGTTCAATACATAGAAGTGGCCGATAGGTTCTCCTTCAGCGATACGTCCTACCTGGGTATTTTTATAGTCAGATGTGAAAATTTCTTTCGCACCCGTTACACCCAAGGTTTCTAATTTATTTTTTACATGGGCAATATTCGCTGATATCTCATATCCCAATTTCTTTTTATTTCCACCACGATAAGCAGCGCCGAATTCGAAGCCTTTGTTTCTAACCGTACCTGCATTGCGGAATGGCGCTTCCCCTACACCATAAGAAGACACCAACGGTACACGTACAAGAATGTCTGTCGTTTTCTTATCGTAGTAGTCTGCAGTAATCAGTAGCTTGTTGTTCATGAACCCTAAATCAATACCGATATCAGTTTGCGTAGTTACTTCCCACTTTATGGTAGAGTTTGCCATGCGGTTTTGTGCTACGGATGCAAAAGCAACTCCATTAAGCGTAGGTGATCCTACACTGCTTACAGTACTATAGAACTGGTAGTTCGGTATTTTATCATTACCTAATTGTCCC
>JAEUVI010000009.1 GCA_016787105.1 Chitinophagaceae bacterium
TTAATGTAAATAATATAAATGATGTAAATCTTGTAAAATGGGTAACAGAAGCACAGGAGAATAATAAATATTTTGAACTGGAAAGAAGTACTGACGGCCGCAATTTTGAAGCGATCAATAGACAGAATGGTACAAATGGTACTGGTACTCAGCAATACTCTTTTGCGGACGAAACCTTTACACCCGGAATTAATTATTATCGCCTGAAAATGATCGAAATCGACGGTGTATATACCTATTCGAAGATAGTTAAGGTGATGAACGGTTCCCGTTCAAAAGCTGATTTGCATATTATACCTAATCCCGTTGTGAAAGAATTTACATTGTCTGCTTACTTCCCTGAAAGAGGACCGGTGATGATACGGATAATTGACGTAAGCGGAAAAGTGGTGAAACAAATCAGCGATAATGTTGATAAGGGATATATTACTATGCAGGTTGATCAGTTAGAGAAACTGAAACAAGGCACATATTTCGTAGAGATAAAACAGAAAGATTATACCAGGAAAACAAAGATTGTCAAAGTAGATTGATTAGGATCCCTGCGATAAATACCAACCGGAGCGGGAGTTTTATTCTCCCGCTTCTTCTATTTTTTCATCAACCGCGTTGCCCAATACTTCTGCTGTTCTTTTCTTCAGCGGATTTTTATGATTTTCATCGTAAAAATTTCTGCGGTTAATGATATCGATGCACTCAAAAATAGAACTGACAAAAGATGATTCTTCAGCTTTGTTTTTACCAGCGATATCAAAAGCTACACCATGATCTGGAGAAGTACGTACTCCCGGAAGACCTGCTGTAAAATTCACGCCTTCACCGCCGGCAAGTGTTTTAAAAGGGATGAGGCCCTGATCGTGGTACATGGCCAACACAGCATCAAACTTTTCATACTGGCCTCTCGCAAAAAAAGCATCAGCACTGTATGGTCCGAATGCCAGTATATCCTTTTGTTTGGCATCTTTAATAACAGGCTTGATAATTGTTTCCTCTTCATTCCCGATTAACCCTTCATCTCCTGCATGTGGATTTAAACCAAGTACTGCGATTTTTGGTTTATCAATTCCAAAATCTCTTTTCAGGCTTTGTTGAAGTAACTGCAGTTTGTTGTAAATATTTTCCCGGGTTATATATTTTGCTATTTCCTGTACAGGTATATGCTCTGTTACCAATGCTACACGGAAATTGCCGGAATATAGTATCATCAATACATCATTCGCGTTAAATACGTTTTTCAGGTAAGGTGTATGGCCAGTAAAATTGAATGAAGCAGATTGAATATTTTTTTTGTGTATCGGGGCTGTTACCAATCCATCTATTTGTTTGTCTTTCAGCGCCTGTACTGCTACTTCCAATGATTTTACGGCATACTTGCCGCCTGTTTCTGTGAGTTGCCCCGGGCTTATCATTACTTCTTCTTCCCAGCAATTGAATACATTCAACTGCTTTGTATTCAGCTTGTTTAGTTCTTTGGTACTTTGATAGTTGAAAGAAGCTTCTGGTACGGCTTTACGATAAAAATTAATCAATTTATTCGATGCAAATACTACAGGTGTACAATGCTCCAATATTCTTGAATCCGAAAATGTCTTGATAATCAGTTCTGTTCCGATTCCATTTAAATCGCCACAGGAAATTCCAATAACAGGTTTTGCATTCATAGCACCATTTATTAAGGCAGGTAAAAATAGCGATTTCAAAAATAATGCTGATCGGAGCTTATAAATTATAAAAAATACATACTCATTTGTATGTATATAAATATTTCTATATACAATTTAGCAAAGACTTACCTGCACAATCCTTCAATTTTCATAGTTAAAGCGCTTAGTAATTATCCAAATTAAAAATTAAATTAATAAGAAGAAATTTT
>JAEUVI010000036.1 GCA_016787105.1 Chitinophagaceae bacterium
ATTTTCTGCAAAATAATCTGTATTCAGGCGGCTCCAGTCCCGTGTTGTATTAATATAACTTGCGCCAACTCCGCCAAAAACATAAGGCGTCAATCCCTTGTCCTCATAATTTCTTCTCAAAGGATTCCAAACAGCCTGCACAGTTAATTCGGCAACAAAAGATCGGGAGGCAAAGTTGCGTTGTTGCCTGTATTCAGGATGTGAATATTTTGATTCATCTGCTCTTAACCCGCCTATTGCAAGATTGGCACGCAGTCCAAAAGCGCGATTTAATATCCTGCTTCCGGAAATGCCAAACACCGGCCGTATTGTTTTGTATGAACCTAAGTCAGAAGGAGTCAAATCACCCTGGTAAATAAATGCTCCGGCGCTCACTCCTACTTCGTACTTCACAATGCCGGTCCATTGCGCATGAAGTGCTTTATTGATTATGGAAAAAACAAAAACTAAAAAAATAATTTGCAGACAGCGTTTACACATGTGTATTGGTTTAAAATAAAAATCATAACAGCTTAAGGGAGCAGCAGCGTTGGGTGAATAAAAATCTTACAGGAAAGGAATATTGAATGGCTGGTATATCCGTTAACGAAAAAATGATGTTGAGATTTTAAATCAGTTGTTAAAACATTTTAGCAATTATTAATTTGGAACTTACCTGGCAAAAAGAATACTTGTAAAACCTAAATTGGTTTATTGCACCTGAATCAATAAAGTTGAAGTGAAATTTTAGAATTGCTTCATTCGTGTGGCGGATAGACCACAAAAAAGCGGAATCGTTTAATAGCAGGTTTCATTTGAACAAAAAAAATTTGAAAAATATAATTAGCCGCTAATACTGCATATCCTTACATTTGCCGCCGATTTGGTTCTTAATTCAATTATGTTCAATCGCAACAAAGCTTAGTTCATAATAATTGAATGGATTAAAAGGGAAGTCCGGTGAAAAACCGGCGCTATCCCCGTAGCTGTAAGGAGGCCTCCCCAAACCCCTCCAAAGGAGGGACTTACGAAGAGCTTTATACTTCGCCACTGTTCTGATAAGTTGGAACGGGAAGGCAATAAGGCATATACCTCCAAGCCAGAAGACCTGCCAGATCATAGACCATTTTTTTGCTTTCGGGTGAAAGGCAGGAAGGTAAATGCTAACAGCTTTTATTTTCTATCTTTTTATTTTCCCGGGAGCAGTCATCAACAAATTTCTGTTTATGAAAAAGAAAGTTTTTGTTGTGGCTGCGCTCATCATCAGCAGTACGCTGATTGCGCAAGACTCACAGCATGCAAATGATTCATCATTCTCCGCGTTGGATGACGTAATTCTTACCGCGAACAAGTACCCAAAGAAACAAAGTGAAACAGGTAAAGTAGTAACAGTTATCAACAGGCAACAACTCGATCGCAGCAATGGCAGATCATTAGCAGATATTTTAAATACTATTTCAGGCACAACAATTATTGGTGCAAACAATAGTCCCGGCACCAATCTTACAGCAAGCATTCGTGGTTCCTCTGCTGGTAATGTATTGATTCTCGTTGACGGAATTCCTGTGAATGATCCATCAGTTATCACAAACTATTTTGATTTGAACCTTTTTGCTATTGACCAGATTGAACGAATTGAAATACTGAAAGGTGGTCAATCTACTTTATATGGTTCGGATGCAGTAGCTGGTGTTATTAATATTATTACACGCAAAGCTTCTGCGAAAAAAATAAATATAACTGCAGGATTGGCGGGTGGCAGTTACAGCACATTTAAGCAAAACGTGGGCTTATCCGGCACCAACGATAAAATCAATTATTCGCTTGGTTACACGCATCTCGGTTCAAAAGGGTTTTCCAGCGCCTACGATTCTATGGGCAATGCAAGCTTTGACAAGGATGGAGTAAATCAGCATGCAGTAAATGGAAATCTGCTTTTTAAACTTAGCAATAAAATACAGGCGAAATTATTTGGCAGTTATAGTTATTACAAAGCAGATTTAGATGCTGCTGCATTTACAGATGAAAAAGATTATACAGTTGCCAATGATAATGCACAAAGCGGCGTGGGCCTGGTATTTAACCATAGTAAAGGGTTTCTGCATTTTAATTACCTGTTTAATTATGTGAGCCGGAATTATCTCGATGACTCCAGCTATAAAAGCAGCCCCTATGTTGATTACACAAAAAGTTTGTACGTAGGCCGTACTCATTTTGCAGAGCTATATAATAACTGGAAATGGGAAAACTGGGAACTACTTGCCGGGATTGACTTGCGTTATAACAATACTTTTCAACGTTACTTTTCAACAGGTAGTTTCGGGCCATACGAACCAACGCCGCTGAATGAAAAAATGTCACAGATCAGCCCCTACGCTTCTATCATTTATAAAACAGAAAATGGCTTGAATGTAGAAGCAGGGGGCAGATGGAATAACCATTCTGTGTACGGCAATAATTTCACATACACATTTAATCCGTCATATTTCATAAACAAGAAAGTGAAAGTATTTGCTAATTTATATTCCGCATTTAAAGTGCCCACGCTTTATCAATTGTATGATGAATCTGCAGGTAATGCTGATTTAAAACCGGAGAAAGGGACAATCGGTGAATTAGGAACAGAAATATTTACAAACAAAGCTTTCCGCTTCAGGATTGTTGGTTTCTATCGCAGTACAAGAGATGTGATTCTTTATACCTACAACCCTATTACATATAAAAGCCTGTATAGAAATGTAAGTAAGCAAAAGAACTATGGCGCTGAATTGGAAGCCGCTTATACGGCAGGCAAATTATCCATCGCGGCAAACTATACCTATACAAATGGAAAAACCGAAGCTGCATTTGATGGCACGGGAACAGAATTATCAAAAGACACAAGCTATTACAATCTATATCGCATTCCGAAAAATGCTTTTAACCTTACAGCCGGGGTACAAATTACAAAAGCGTTTTATGTAAGTGCATTACTCCATTCAGTTGATAAGCGTGAAGAGTTTATTTATGGTTCCAGCCCGGAAATACTGAAGGGTTATACAACAATTGACTTGTATACAGAATATAAATTCAATAAGCTGACTGCGTTTATTGATTTACGTAATATTACTAATAAAAAATATTTTGACTGGCGTGGATATAATGCAAGAAAATTCAATTTTATGGCAGGAATAAATTTCCGCTTATAGTGGTGCACAAGAGCCGAACCCCTATATTATCAGTATAATTAAAAATGATGACCTGACAAGCAAAAACTTGTGTCCGCCTGTGGTTAACTTTTACAGATCAGCCGAAACGCTTGCCAGTAGCGGCCCGGCACACATTAATCATATTTTCTCCACAAACTGTGATTAACTAATTCTGACCAAGGTTTTACATAGAATTAATTTTAGGCCTGCATTCGGTTCCTGGTTTTAATCAGGATGAAAAGGGAAGACCGGTGAAATTCCGGCGCTATCCCCGTAGCTGTAGAACGACTCCCCAAACCCATAAGGTTTCAAGAAAAGTTCTCAAAACTTCGAACCACTGTTCAGCCTCAGGCGAGACGGGAAGGTATTGAGATTTTGTCGTAAGCCAGAAGACCTGCCAAATGCAACTATCACACTGTTTGCTTTCGGGTGAAAAGCGTGGTGACCTTAATCAGCAGTATTTTCTGACAAGATTTTCGTCGCTTTTTCATGCAGCAGCAACAGTGTTTTTTGAAAACTGATTCTAAAAATCAAAAAACATTGTACTATGCAACAGGAACCTCTATTGCAGGATAACAAAGACCGGTTTGTACTTTTTCCAATTACCCACCAGGATATATGGAAGATGTATAAGCAACATGAAGCCAGTTTCTGGACGGCCGAAGAAATAGACCTGCAACCCGATCTGCTCGACTGGCAGAACAAGCTGACAGAAGATGAGCGGTTCTTTATAAAACATGTATTGGCTTTTTTTGCTGCCAGCGATGGTATTGTAAATGAAAATCTGGCTGTTAATTTTTTGCAGGAAGTACAATACCCTGAAGCCCGTTGCTTTTATGGCTTCCAGGTGATGATGGAAAATATTCACAGCGAAACTTATTCGCTGCTGATAGATACTTATATAAAGGACCCCGCAGAAAAAGATCACCTGCTACGGGCCATAGATACCATCCCTTGCGTAAAGGACAAAGCTGAGTGGGCACTACGCTGGATCAGCAAAGGAAGTTTTGCAGAAAGACTGATCGCATTTGCTGCCGTAGAAGGAATTTTCTTCAGCG
>JAEUVI010000051.1 GCA_016787105.1 Chitinophagaceae bacterium
TGATTTCGCTACTGATTATATTGGTTGAAATAGGGCCTGTGGTATCTAAACTTATTATGCCTATCGGGCCTTATGACATTGCGTTGGCAAAAGAAGAACTACTCCAAATGGCGGCAGATGAAAACGCCATACGTGAGGATAAGGAAATTTTTTATGAAAAGAAAAAAACCTTTTTTGAAAAGCAAAAGGAAATGTCGGATGAACTTGTTGATAAATTAACAAGCCTGCAAAAGAAAAATATTGATGAGGAGCTTGAAAAATGGGAACGTGGAGAATGGAATCCTAAAGACCATCGCGCAAGTATGGACGAAGTGATGCGAAAGATAAAAGCGCAATACCAGTTTCGCAAAGAGGATATATTGTGACGCCAAAGTTAATTCCGGGTACCTTAAAGTATAAAAATCAGTCCAGGGGATGCTGCAAAGCTCCCCTGTCACCTTTTCAGTAATTTCCCTTTCAGTAATTTTTCCATTTCGGTATCTTTTTCGTTCCTGCTGATGGGAATATGACTACTACCGATACGGATATCATTGCCTTCTATGCTATCTATTTTTGCTGCCGCTACAATATATGATTTATGGGTTTTGATAAACTTATCTGCCGGAAGGTATTCCTCCATGGATTTAAAAGTCAGGTAAGTCATGAACTTTTTGTCAACTGTATGGATTGTGACATAATTCTGTAATGCTTCCGCATATAATATATCCGTGAAAGCGATCTTTACCAACCGGTTATCAGCTTTGACAAAAAAATATTCTCCCGATGTCTCATTGGATAAATTCTGCTGACGTACTTCATAAAACTCCTTCGCTTTCATCACTGCCTTAAGGAACCTATCAAAAGAAATTGGCTTTACGAGATAATCCAACGCGTTTACATCAAATCCCTCCAGGGCATACTGTGGGTAAGCCGTAGTGAAAATTACCGGTGGTGCATGTTGCAGTGTTTTGAAAAATTCAATTCCGTTTATCTTCGGCATCTGTATATCAAGAAAAAGTAAATGAATAGCTGCTATCTCATTCAGCTTTTCCACAGCCTTTAACGGAGATTCATATTCACCGGCAAGGTTCAAGAAATCCACATCACTTATATATTCTTTTAACCCTTTTCTCGCCAGCGGTTCATCATCAATTATCAGGCAGTTTAATTTCATACAGGAGAATTTAATCCAGCATTATTTTAAGTTCTACACTAAATGCGCTTTCCTTTTTATCAACCGAAAGCGTATGTTTACCAGGATATAGCAATTCCAGTCTTCGTTTCACATTGGCCAGGCCGATACCACCATTATTTACCAGTTCTTTTGAATAGCTCTCATCAGTTGTATTATTAATTTTGAAATGAAAAAAATTATTCTCCTTATCCAACTCAATAGTTACTTTATTAGGACGGCCATTGCTGAAATGGGAAATATGTTTGAATGAATTTTCCACAAAGGGCATCAGCAGCAAAGGCTCAATTAAAAAACCACTAATAGCTGGCGAAGATGTAAAGTCAATAAAAAAATTTTCTTCTTTTCTCAGCTTTTGTAAATCAATATAATCTTTCAGGTATTTCACTTCTTTTTCAATCGGAATTTTATCGCCGCTACACTCGTATAACTGGTAGCGAAGCATTTCAGAAAATTTATGTAGCGCCTGCCTGGCCTCTGTATTTGATTTATCAATTAGAAAGTAAACCGAGTTTATTGAATTGAATAAAAAATGAGGATTGATTTGTGATTTGAGAAAGTTTAGTTCCGTTTCTGCTTTTTCCTTTGCCATTTCACCCAATTTTCTTTGCGCTTTTCCATAATCCATCATTATCTTAAACGCGGCACCTGTACTTACCAGCAGGAAATGCGGAATGATATTGTCATAAATACGCAGCTTCAGGTTAGTGCTGAAATTAAACAAATCGGGTCTGTTAAGTAACTGTCCTTCCACATACATTTTCAAAATACTGAAACCAAATACAATCAACACATACGATACGCCAAATAATACGTACTTCTTTTTATAGAGCAACTGCGGAATTAGCATGTAGTTAGTAACATAAACCAGTATAGCCAGGTCTACAACTTTTACCAATATCATTTTGAAAGCAAGTGCAGAACTGCTGAAATCCTCGTAACGGAAATAATACCAGCCTCCAAAAAGCAACACCCAGAATAGTATATGATATAATTTATACTTCGAAAAAAATGAGTTGATAGCCATAAGTCAAAATAAAAGTACAATTTCCTGATTGCATAGCGGCATTACAGGTAATGCATCAATTACCTGACGAAATGCAGGCTGCCGTTTCGTAAAGCATTTTGAGCCTTTGGTGTAATAAATAATATACACAGTCATTTTGCAGCAAACTTTGTATTGAAAATACCTGGTTATGATATATCCCGTTTTCAGCTTTATTTGCGGCATTCTGCTTTTGCAGCAAACTGGCTGCACTCAAAACAGCACGGAAAGTAAAGCCTCCATTAGTTCCACTAAAAAAGTGGGTGGCAGTTGTGAAGGTTGTGAAGTAATATACAGCAGTCCTGTTCCCTTTGAAAAATTATCCTGGATTGATACGCTACCCGACTTTAATGAAAAAGGTACTAGACTGGTTGTTAGCGGCATCATATATATGCCCGATGGAAAAACACCTGCTAAGGATATAGTTATGTATGTGTATCATACTGACCAATCGGGAAAGTACACAAACAGGAATAATGAAAAAGGCTATGCCGGAAGAAACGGGTATATAAAAGGATGGATAAAGACTACTGAAAAAGGAGAATACAAAT
>JAEUVI010000090.1 GCA_016787105.1 Chitinophagaceae bacterium
CTGTATATTTGATGAAAGGCCGGTTTTACGCCTTTACAGGCTGAAAACAGGCCTTAAATCAGTATTGTACTATTGTCCACCTGTTGTAAATTTGTACACATTTTTTTATATGAGCGAAACGACAATTGCAGCACAAACACTGACAGCTAAAGATTTTGCAACCGACCAGGAAGTACGCTGGTGCCCCGGTTGCGGCGACTATTCTATCCTGGCACAGGTACAAAAAGTAATGCCTACCCTTGGAATAGCCCGTGAAAATATTGTGATTGTATCGGGTATAGGTTGTTCATCACGTTTCCCTTACTATATGAATACCTATGGTATGCATTCTATTCACGGACGTGCTACAGCGATTGCCAGTGGCTTAAAAGCAGCCCGTCCAGAACTGAGTGTATGGGTGGTTAGTGGCGATGGTGATAGCCTGAGTATCGGTGGAAATCATACTATTCACCTGCTGCGCAGAAATTTTGATATTAATATTCTTGTTTTTAACAACCAGATATATGGTTTAACGAAGGGACAGTATTCCCCCACATCGGAAGAGAATAAAGTAACAAAATCTACACCGATGGGAAGTATTGACCATCCTTTTAACCCGCTGGCTTTAGCACTTGGTGCAGATGCTACTTTTATAGCCCGCAGTATGGACAGGGATCCAAAGCATATGCAGGCAATGCTTATCCGGTCAAATCAACATAAAGGTGCTTCCTTCCTTGAAATATACCAGAATTGTAACATCTTCAATGATGGTGCATTTGAAATATTTACTGAAAAAGGAACCAAAGCGCAAGAAACATTATTTCTTGAGCAAGGCAAGCCATTGACATTTGGCGCAAGCAATGATAAAGGGATCCGCCTTGATGGATTCAAGCCACTGGTGGTAGATCTGAATAATGGATACAGTACGAGTGACCTGTGGGTGCATGATGAGCGGGATATTTATAAAGCACAGATACTTGCCCGCATATTTGACGATCCTAAAATTGAAGGTCACCTGCCAAGACCTTTCGGAGTGTTTTATGAAACTGATCGGGCATGCTATGAAGATGTAATGACCATGCAAATAGAAGAAGCAAAAGTGAAGAAGAAAGCGGACCTCAATAAATTGCTGAGAGGGAATGAGGTTTGGACGATACAGTGATATCGATCTTTTATTATTTTGACTAAATATGAGCAATATGTTGTTAAAAAGCGAAGTATTATCAGCTATTAAAAAAATGCCTGATACTTTTGATTCTACTCAGCTATTTGATAGAATATTACTGCTGAAGAAAATAGAAGAAGGTAGACAACAAATTACTGCTGGAAAAGGCTTTTCAACAACTGATGCGAAGAAAAAGTTGAAGAAATGGTTGAAATAATCTGGTCCCCACGATCTATAAAAGATATTGAAGAAATAGCAGAATATATAGCAAAAGACTCTTTACAATATGCCAGCGCATACGTTAGTTTATTTTTTGAGAAGGCGAAAGTATTAGAAAACCACCCACTTTCGGGAAGAGCGGTTCCGGAGCTTGGAAACGCTTCTATACGACAGCTTCTTTGTGATAGATATAGAATAATCTATGAAGTTATAAGCAAAAAGAAAATTGGGATTTTAACGGTTCATCATCAATCCCGGCTTTTGAAAAATAATCCTGCAATAAAGCGGCGTATGCGAAATAAATAAAGACAATAGAATTCTGCTGTCATCTAAACTTTTAATTCCCACTCTCATATTTTAAAGTAATTGTTTTCATTGCCCGTCTCTTATAGAGTTAACAATTTTTCGCAAATGAAAAAACAAGGACAATGTATTACAATCATCCTGGCGCCGCAAAAGGCGCTCACTTCGGAAACGGGCACCGGCACTCGTTTATCCGCGCAGCACAAAGGGCCGCTGTAAACATTTACAAAACAGACAGGAGCTACGAAATGCTGGTATTCGCTCCCGGAAGAATCAAAGAAAATTTTCAACTGAATGTGAAAGGCAATGAACTGACTGTGTCTTACACACCTCCGGAAGGTTTTCCAAAATTCGATTGGGTAAGGCGGGAATACAGCCGCGGGGGATTCGAGCGTACATTCACTCTCGATGAAACTATTGATACAAAGAGCATTTCTGCAAAGTACGAAGATGGCGTACTGCAGGTATCGCTTCCTGTTGTAGCCGGTAAGGAAACTACAAACCAGGAAATAAAAGTGAATTAAGTTTTGTTGGTTGGTTTATGTGGAATCAAAGCGGTGGTTTTTTTAAACCGCCGCTTTTTCTTTTTGATGTATTCTTACCCATTCTCTGTAACCGGCCCATGCCATTACAAGAAACAAAACATACATCAA
>JAEUVI010000096.1 GCA_016787105.1 Chitinophagaceae bacterium
ATAATGCTGCTGTATATAACTCAAAGCAATTAAAAGAGCTCGATGCTGTTAAAGATAAAATAGTGTCATTGAACCTTGATAAGCTTCCTGTTAAAGACGAAGATTTAAAAATCGTAAGCCAATTTGAAAACCTGCGAAAACTGGAATTGAATTTTACTGATGTAACGTCAAAGGGCGTGAAAGAGTTGGTACGGTTGCAAAACCTGCGCAGCTTGACGTTATCAGGTGTCAAAATAAATTTCCAGGATTTGAAAGAACAGCTTTCTGCAATGAGAACTTTAAAAATGATTTCAGTATGGAATACAGGATTAACCGAAGCTGAGGCTGCTCAATTGCAAAAAGATAATACCGGGGTAGTAATTATTTCGGGTTTTAAAGAAGGTGGAAAAGATACTTTAACGCTGAATCCGCCACAGGTTAAAAATCAGGCGATGGTTTTTGATCACGATATCGCATTACAACTGGCTCACCCGGTAAAAGGCGTAGAGATCCGTTACAGTCTCGATGGCAATCCGCCTGATAGTATTAATTCTCCTGTATTTGAGAAAGCCACGAAGCTTGATAAAACAACCACTGTAAAGGCAAAAGCATATAAGAAAGGATGGCACTCGAGTGATATAATCGCATTCGATTTTTTAAAGACAAGTATCAAGCCTGATAGCACCGCATTACTATTTCCATTGAATAGCGTACACCTTGCTGATGGTGCAAATACTTTCTTTGATAATAAATTGGGTGTAATCGGCGCCAACAATCCTGCATGGGCAAATTATTGGGCGGGTGTAAGAAATAATGATATGGGAGTTGTATCCTTATTCAAAACTCCCGTTACTATTTCATCTGTTGGTTTGCATTATATGGTCGAAGAGGAAACCGGCATTTATCCACCGATGGAAGTGGAAGTGTGGGGTGGTGAAAATGAAAAGAAAGCGAAACTGCTTGTGAAGATGAAACCGGAATTGCCAAAAAAAGGAGAGAAGCCGTCTTTAAAATTAATTGAAAGCTATTTTCGATCGGCTGAAGTATCGTACCTGAAAGTAATAGCCAAACCATATCAAAAGAAAAATGACAGGTATTTGCTGCTGGTAGATGAAATGCTGTTTAATTAACTTATGCAGGCTATTTTTTCTTCGCCCGTATTTTGCTTAGGAATTCTGCACTGAAGCCAAGATAAGATGCGAGCATATACTGCGGAATACGTTGTACAAAATCAGGAAAGCTTTCGTTGAAATGGCGGAAACGTTCTTCGCCTGATTGCGTGAAGATATATCTTACCCGCATTACAGAAGCTGCATACGCTTTTTGAACTACTATGCGGAAATAGCGTTCCATTTTCGGTAACTGTACAAACAAATCCTCCTGTGCTTTTTTATGTAATAAAATTATTTCCGAGTTTTCAATAGCCTGTATATTGAATTGAGACGGCTGCTGCGAATCGAAACTCATATAATCTGTAAGCCACCAGTTGTCAATGCCGAATTGAATCATTTGCTCAGCGCCTTCTTCTGTTATGTAGTACATGCGCAGGCAGCCTGCAACGATGAAGTGATTGACAGTGCAGACCTGGTTTTCCTTGAGTAAAAAATCTTTTTTCTTCAGCTTTTTATATTCCAGGTGTGATTGCAATATTTCTTTTTCCTTGTCGGAAAGGATTACAAATTTTTCGATATGAGCGAGCAGGTTGTTAATCATATGTTTTAAGCTGCCATAGATACGGATGATGAAAGAAGTCCCGAAGTGTCGGGATAAACTGTCGCAACGAAGATGCTACAAGGACTAAAGCCAGTATCAAAAATATTTATCCTTTACTGAGTAAACCAATCATGTTTCCTTCTGGATCATGAAACCACGCAAATTGTCTTTTATCCGGTAATACAATGGGGCCTACAAATCTTTTTCCTCCCGCAGTTTCGATTTTGGCAAGGTATTCATTGATGTCGGCTACCTGGATATATACTGTTACATATTTATAAGGTTCATGCCCGAGCGATGTGATATGTCCCTGCACACCTTCCGGCGATTGTGTTTTTAAAAAAGAAGCCACTTCTGTATTGACAGATGACCATCCGAAAACAGATGTATAAAATTCAGTGGTTTGCTCAAGGTGAATGCAGCCAATTTCAAAATGCACAACAGGGTTGCCGGTAGACGATGACATGATAGTGGATTTACAATGAGTAATCGGCAATGAAATTAAGATAAATCGGTCATCCTTTTTTCTTGTTACCTTCAGTAATATTATTTCATTAAACCCACGACCATGTTAAGAAGAAAATTCATTCAGTCTGCAGCGCTGGCTGCTACAGGTATTACAGGTATCAGTTCAATAAGCCATGCTGCTGGTATCGTTGGTCCGGATACAGGTTATGCTGATAGTCCATATATCATCGGCCCGCTGGAAGGATATTCGCCGCAGATAGGAACCCTTGTTTCTATGCTGAATTATAATCGTATGACGATTATAAATGCTACGAAGGCGTTGACAATGGAACAGGTAGATTACCTGCATGATGCGAAATCTAATACAATCGGGGCGCTTATTATGCACCTGGGAGCGGTGGACAAATGGTACCAGGTAAATTCATTTGAAGGCAGGGATGAATTTACAGATGCGGAGAAGAAGATATGGAATGACGCAATGGAACTGGGTGATGCGGGAAGAAAAAATATAAAAGGAAAAGATGTAAAACTTTATCTCGATCTTATAACAGAGGTAAGAGAGAAAACCCTTGCAGAGTTTAAAAAAAGAGATGATAAATGGCTGCTGGCAATAGACCCGAAATTTGGTAACGGTAAACAACAGTTTAATACTTACTGGAAATGGTTTCATGTGTGTGAGCATGAATCAAATCACCGGGGACAAATAGCATGGCTGAAAGGAAGAATGCCGGGAGCAAAGGAAGGCGGAGAATAGTACCGATGAGAAATGTGAAATAGAAAGCGTGAAAGAATGGTTGCTTTATTATTGGATTTGTAAACTTCATTTTTAAATAGTAATTGGTTTATGAAATTTTTACCGTGTGTTATATTGTTTTTTTCTGTTACGGCAATTGCACAGAATAAAGAAGTAAAGGAATGGAGAGATGCTAAAAATGTATCCGTAACAAAGAATAGTGTGAAAATAGGCGCAGAGCAAATCAATTATACCGCTACCGCAGGGTATATGGAAATGAATGACGAAAAGGATACATTGAAAGCAAACCTCTTTTTTATTGCATATACTAAAGATGGAGAAGCCGATCCGGCAAAGCGACCATTGTTGTTTTCTTTTAATGGCGGCCCTGGCTCTTCATCTGTATGGCTGCACATGGGCGCATTGGGACCGCGAAGAATTTTAATGACAGAAGATGGAAATACATTGCCTCCTCCTTATAAATACGTGAATAATGAATACAGTTGGCTGGATAAAGCTGACATTGTATTTATAGATCCAATGATGACGGGTTATACAAGGCCTGCTGGCAAAACAGCACATTCGGACTATACAGGTTATGAAAATGATATAAAGTTTGTGGGAGATTTTATCCGCCTGTATACAAGCAAATACAAACGCTGGGCTTCGCCAAAATACCTGGCCGGAGAAAGTTATGGTACTACAAGGGCTGCCGGTTTATCCAGTTACCTTCAGGGAAGGTATGGATTATACCTGAATGGAATTATTCTTATATCAGCGATTCTTGATTTCGGCACGGTAGAAACTGATCGGGGGAACGATTTACCTTTTGCATTGCAGTTGCCCACATTCGCTGCCACTTCATGGTTTCACAAAAAATTAGATAGCCGTTATAATAATCTTGGTTCATTGCTACAGGAAGTACAGCAGTTTTCCCTGAATGACTATAACACTGCATTAATGAAAGGCGATAAACTGCCCGATGCTGAACGCACTGCAATTATCAATAAACTTCATGATGACACCGGCTTGTCAAAAGAATATATTGATCAGACAAACCTGCGTTTATATGTAGGAAGGTATAATAAGGA
>JAEUVI010000101.1 GCA_016787105.1 Chitinophagaceae bacterium
CAGGCCAGGTACCAGGCTTCCCTGTTTCAGCGTTTATTGGTAATACACTTTTATCACGGGAAGTTTTTACAGGATCTTCGCTTGCCATATACACCAGTATAGCCGTTAGTATCGCATTACTGCGTACATCATCAAAAACGATTTTATCATAAGTATCCAAGTTGGTATGCCATGTGTACGTACCATACAACCAGCTATTGGAGCTTAATGAAAAGGCAGGCACACCTGCTGCAACGAATGAAGCGAAGTCAGAACCTCCACCGCCTGGTGAACCAGGAAATTTTGTTTCAATCTGATCGCTGATTTTTTCTGGCACTTTCGTTAACCAACGGCTTAAATATTCGTAGGAATTTAAAAATCCTTGCCCGGATAAATTGACTACTCTTCCTGTTCCGTTATCCTGGTTAAATACAGCCTGTATATTTTGTACAATCTCCGGATGATCTTCTACAAAAGCACGTGAACCATTCAATCCCTGTTCCTCACTTCCCCAATGGCCAACAAGTATTGTTCTCTTAGGATTAGGATAAACTTTTTTCAGGATACGCATTGCTTCCATCATTACCAATGTACCGGTTCCATTATCTGTCGCACCACTGCCACCATCCCATGAATCGAAATGCGCGGAAAGAATGACATACTCATCGGGTTTTTCTGTTCCTTTTATTTCTGCCAATGTATTAAATGTTGGCACTACGCCTAACTCCTTTGAATCTGCACGTAAACTTATTTTTGGCTTTTGCCCCGATTGTGCAAGCCGGTACAGCAAACCATAGTCTTCGAGTGCGATATCAACCGTTGGAACTTTTTTTGTATTCGCACCGAATATTTTATTGGCGCCAAAGCCTCTTGACCAATAAGAAGAAATCACACCAACAGCACCTGCATTTTCGAGAGCAAGTGCTAATGTCTTACTTGAAAGACCAGTTCTTTTTATTTTCTCATTCCATGCGTCAGTTTGCGCAGTACGGTCTTTTTTCATCTTTTCCGCGGATTCTTTTGTTGCAAACTCATCCCAGTTATAATCAGGTCTTCCTGTCGGTTGCAGCATTGAAATCATTACAAACTTTCCTTTTACATTAGGCAGCCATTTCTGAAATGAAACAGAATCAGCTATATCTTCCGGCAACGTAATCGCTTCAGCCGTAACCGTCTTTCCATTGGTACCCGGGCTCCAGGCGAGTTGCATACCTTGTAATGTTCTGACCCTTGGTGATATCAGATCAATATGAGTAATGCCGCGCTCCCATCCTTTCCATTCACCCCATTTTTCCGTATGTGCCGGTATATCCCAGCTTTTATATTTAGCAATAGCCCAATCAGCTGCTTTTTGCATTTGGGGTGTGCCCACCAGCCGGGGCCCTATACCATCAAGCAATTCATGTCCGAGCGTTTGTAGTTGCGAATTATCAGTTGCTTCCTTTACAATGCTACTGATAATAATAGAATCGTTATTCTGCGAAGAACAAAAATGAACTATCATCACAGCCGGAAAAACAATAAGTCGTTTTAAGCTTCTCATATAAAATATTTAAATGCTTAGAATGAAATTACAGGCTTCAAAGGTAAAACAAGAATTGCTATATGTAATTATACTTATGAAAAACAACGGGAAACTAAAATATCCTGATTTAATTTTACCAGAACTAAATGAAAAATAAAATAGCCATAAAAAAAAGAATTGCACTGCTGGAGTATATTTTTTACGGCAATTATTTTTATGGATTGTGTACAATCGCTTTATCTGTTGAGGCTTCATTACAACAGCTTTACCCACACAACCCACTGCCCTATTATTTACTGGCTTTTATCGTCACTGTTCTTTATTACACTTACCCTTACGCACGAAAACAAACCATAAGCAGTAATAACCCAAGAACAAGATGGTACAACCGGCACTTTAAACTCATTTCCATTACGCAGATAACTGCTACAATCATTTTAGCTATTGCAGCCGCGTGGTTCCTGATACATTATTATTACTTACTGCATAGGGTGAAACTGTTTGAATGGATGCTGATTTTTATTTTTCCCTTAGTTGCCGCGCTATATTATGGCATCAATGTATTATCAGTAAAATACAACTTACGGAAAATCGGATGGCTCAAGCCATTTATTATTGGCTTTACCTGGGCGGGGTTTGTAAATGTTTACCCTGTACTCTATTATTGCATTACCAATAATACCAGCTATGAACCCAATTTTTTCAGTTTCCTTCTTTTTCTGAAAAACATGATGTTTATTGCTGTATTATGCATCATGTTTGACATAAAGGATTACGCTTCAGATTCCAATGACAGCATCAGCACTTTTGTAGTAAGAATAGGTTTGCGAAAAACTATTTTCTTTGTGTTGCTTCCTTTATCCCTGCTCGGGCTATTTACTTTTTGGGGCTACGCTTTTACACACCAGTTTCTTGCCGGTAAAATTTTACTCAATACAATACCTTTCGTTTTATTAATCGCTACCTGCTATTCTTTACGAAAAAGACGTGCACTCCTGTATTATCTTATCATCATTGATGGGCTCATGTTAGTAAAAGCTATCTGCGGTTCACTGGCGATGATCTATTTCTAAAAGTCGGTTTGAAATATTTTATGGTTACAAAACGAATTAGTCAAAATCAACCATTATCTCAGAAAGAAATTTTAGCTATGCCATAATAATGCATACTGTTATCTACGTATGGTACCAGTGCAACTTCATCAGATATGATTACCGCGTCCTGTAAAAACAAGTAATAGTGTTCCGGTATTTTGACTTTTCGACTTTCAATATTCTTTCCGGGTATAACGTGGAATAAGGAGGGTTCATCATCTTTAAATAAATAAGCGAGCATCTGCAAAGAATCGTTTTTTACCATCAGCAACTGCCCATCAAAAACAAATTGGTTGCTTTTATAAACATCTCTTTGGGCCCATGATTCAAGCTTACCGTCTGATCCATTTTTTATAACAGCTAATCTTGCCCGGTTGGGTACTATATTTTTTACAGTCTGATCGGAGGGCATCTCTCCTCCTCTATCTCTCCCATAGTTGTCCATATCCCAGTAAGCAGGCGTCATACCTGGCATATTACGATTTGGGAAAACCTGCTGATTAGCATCATAAACAGAGACCTGATTAGTTGTTGCCAATGACTCGG
>JAEUVI010000312.1 GCA_016787105.1 Chitinophagaceae bacterium
GTCTACTCAATTTAATCCAAAAATAGAAGTCGGGATTTCAAAAATTCAAAACTTATGAGTTTAGGGTTGAGAAAATTTATCATTACTGATTTCGACAAATCAAACATCTTTTAAAAACAGTATTAAATTTTAAAAATGGCTACCAGTATTTCAGCAGGCGATAATTTTTCCGCAGACACATCAAAACATCGTTTTAATACTTTCTATATTCTGGGCATTTCATTTATATCTGCATTAGGAGGTTATCTTTTCGGTTTTGATTTTGCTGTTATATCAGGCGCATTGCCATTTCTTCAAAAACAGTTTTCATTAGATGCCTATTGGGAAGGTTTCGCAACAGGTAGCCTGGCCCTAGGTGCAATTATTGGTTGTCTTATTGCTGGTTCGGTATCGGATAAGTATGGACGAAAACCCGGCTTACTCTTATCAGCAGCCATTTTTGCTATTTCATCACTGGCCATGGCATTTTCGCCATCGAGAGATTTTTTTATTGCTTCAAGATTTTGCGCCGGTATAGGTGTAGGTATGGCTTCTATGTTGTCGCCAATGTATATAGCAGAAATTTCTCCTGCTCATTTAAGAGGTAGAATGGTTGCAATTAATCAGCTCACCATTGTGATCGGAATTTTAATAACCAATCTTGTCAATTATGGTTTAAGAAATAATGGTGCAGATGCATGGCGATGGATGTTTGGCTTGGGATTTATCCCTTCAGCATTGTTTTTCTTTGGTGCTATGGTGCTACCTGAAAGCCCGAGATGGCTGATAAGGGAAAGACAAGGAACGAAAGCAAAAAAGATATTAAATAAAATTGGCGATGGAAATTTTGCTGCTTCGTCATTTCATGAAATAGAAAAATCGTTAAAGGGTGTTGTTAAAACAAAATTCTCCGATGTATTTGGCCAGGCCGTTCTACCGGCAGTATTAGTTGGAATTGGGCTTGCAGTGTTTCAACAATTATGCGGTATCAATACCGTTTTTAACTACGCGCCAAAAATTTTTGAAAGTATCGGCGCTTCGCAGGACGACCAGTTGCTTCAAACAGTTTTCATCGGCGGTGTAAACCTTGTATTTACAATTTTCGCAATGGTTTTGGTCGACAGGCTGGGCAGAAAACCCTTAATGCTGATCGGTGCAGCCGGTCTTGCAATCTGCTATATTGCCGTTGTGGGAATGTTATGTGCACATTCAGCAAACGTTTCATGGTTTCTTTTGGCAGCGATAGGAATTTATAGCTTGTCTTTAGCACCTGTTACCTGGGTTTTAATTTCAGAAATTTTTCCAAATAAGGTAAGAGGAGAAGCGATTGCTGTTGCAGTAGTTAGTTTATGGGCTGCGTATTTTATTTTGGTATTTACCTTTCCGCTTTTGTTTGAAAAATTGCAGGATAAATCTTTTTATATCTACGCTGCTGTTTGCGCAATTGGCTTTCTCTTTGTTTTATTTAAAGTAAAAGAAACAAAAGGCAAAACACTTGAAGAGCTGGAAAAAATAATGGTGAAGAAGTAACTAAAGCTATTAGTTTGTATTAAAGAATACCTTACAAGAGATAATATTCTTAATGGCGGCTGTATTTTGGCATCACTTCAGAAAATCAAATACTCCCCCGCCCGCACTAAAAAAATAAATGAGTTTAACAGCAAATAGTGCAAAAGAGATTTGAAGGGCTATCAGTTTTCCCCAGATCACAGCCCTACCCTTTTATTCGCAGATATTATGGAAATAAAAAAGTCTTGAAAGAGATAACTTTCAAGACTTAATTCGTGCCCGAGACTGGATTTGAACCAGCACGCCCTTTCGAGCGCTACCACCTCAAAGTAGTGCGTCTACCAATTTCGCCACCCGGGCAATTCGTCTGCACATCACCATTCCGACTTTAATCAGGTATGGAGCTTTTTGGGGTTGCAAATCTACTAACTATTTCGGTAAAACAATCCTGAACGTTGTACCTTTTCCGGGTTCAGAATTCTTGACAAAGATTTCTCCTTTATGATACTGCTCAATAATGCGCTTTGAAAGGCTCAGCCCCAATCCCCAGCCTCTCTTTTTTGTAGTAAAACCGGGTTTAAAAACGTTTGCAACATGTTGCTTACTGATTCCCTTGCCGGTATCTTTTACATCTATGTATATGCCTTTCTCCCTTGGCTTGATTCCTACTGTAATGGCGCCTTTACCTTCCATAGCATCCAATGCATTTTTCAACAAATTTTCTATTACCCAGTCAAACAAAGGACCCGATATCATTGCATACACTTCATTATTCCCAAATGCATTTACAGTAAAACTTACTTTATCCGTTGCCCGTTTACGCATATAATCCACCATATCATTGATTTGTTTTACCAAATCCATTTTTTCCGCATGTGGCGTACTTCCTATTTTTCCAAAGCGGTCGGATACAAGGCGCAGGCGGTTTACATCTTTTTCCAGTTCCGGCACTATCATTTCATTACCGGGTATTGTTTTCATCATTTCCACCCACCCTTCCAGCGAGGATACTGGTGTTCCTAACTGGTGTGCTGTTTCTTTCGCCATGCCTGCCCATACCTGGTTCTGTACTGATTTATATGTGCTACGCAAAGCAAGGATGGTGGTTACAATAAATAAAGCAACGATGATCAATTGTATAATGGGATAGTATCGCACTTCTTTCAGCAGCAGTGACTCACCATAATAATAACGGTTACGTTGCGATGAATCTACAGAGCTTGTCCATTCTAACGGCTTGTTGGCAGATTTAAATTCCTTTATTTTTTCCTGCAGGTAAGCAGGATTTTTTGCTATTGCTGCAGAATCTAAATTGATATGACTGGTAATACTATCCTTCTCGTCCGTTTCTATAATCGGAATGTCTTTATTTTCCGTAAGAATCATCGAAGCAAGCTTTGTATCTGCGTCAATGGGAGAGTTAATTAAAAATCTTTCAGCTTCCGCCCATTGCTCTACTTTCTGTCTTTCTTCTTTTGAAATTTTCCGCGCCAGGTATTGAGAATAAATGATGGTGCCGCTTACAATAAGTATCGCTACAAAAGAAAGAACAGTACGCCAATTAAGTAATTGTTGAAACATTTTCTGAATTTAATACGATTAAAGCCCGTTCCCTTACTTTTGAACCAATTTTTTATACATTCCTTACCGGATGCCAAAAGTAGCTATTGTAATTCTTAACTGGAACGGCCGTCATTACCTGCAGCAGTTTCTGCCTTCAGTACTGCAAACTACGTATCCCGATTTTGAAATAATTGTAGCAGATAACGCATCATCCGATGATTCTATTTCATTTCTTACAAAAACTTACCCGCAAATCCGGGTTATACAACTATCCGAAAACTACGGCTTTGCAAAGGGGTATAATGAA
>JAEUVI010000130.1 GCA_016787105.1 Chitinophagaceae bacterium
AGCTTCTGTTTCAAAAACATTTGCATCCATTCTTTTACTGCAGCAGGTAGAGAATGGAAATGTCAGCTTGGATGATCCGATAAAAAAATACGGCATTAACCTCGGAGCAAGATGCGGCGACGATCCGAGAATTAAGGTGAAACATTTATTAACTCACACCGCAAGTGGCAATACATTGAATGGTTTCAAACCAGGTTATACTTTTCGTTACAACGGAGATTGGTATGCAAGGCTTCAGCAGGTAATTGAAAAATCTTCAGGACAGGCATACGGTGATTTGTTGCTAAACACAATCATTCGTCCGCTTGGCATGAGCAATACAGTACCAAGTATTGATGATAGTATCAATTTTAAACTGACCGGATACGATAAAGATTCTTTTACGAAAAAAGTAGCGGTGCATTATGATTGGAGAAATAAGGAACTCAAACCGGTTGAATTCACGTATGGCTTTGGCGCTGCTGCAGGTATTATGAGTTCGGTTGCAGATTTAGCAAAATATGCAGCAGCGATTGACGAAAAGAAATTTTTAAAATCAGAAACCTGGGAGCAAGCGTTCACACCATGGGTGACGCCAAAAGGAAAAACAATTCAGTATGGCCTGGGCTGGTATGTAAAAAATTATTATGGGATGAAAATGATCTGGCATACCGGCTGGTGGATGGGTTATTCCGCTTTGTTTTTAAGAATTCCGGCAAAGGATATTACATTTATCATTTTGGCTAATTCGCAGGATTTAAACAGGCCGTTTTATATCACTAACCTGGGAAAGCTTATAAACCCATTTGCAAAGAATTTAAATAAGCGTTTAACTGATTCAGAATTTGCAAAATCATTTTTAAAGCATTTTGTAAAGGCCAACTGATATATTTTTTGAAAATGCAGTTCTGAACCAGGTGAAAAATAATCCTGTTTAACTCATTATCTCCCAAAATCTTAGCAGAAAAATTTTTATAATAACGATAAAAACGCGACTACCTCAAGGTATAAATACATGTAAAATTCCTACCGACCTTTTTGGCTTTAGGTTCAATATTTGTATCAGCTAAGAGCAAAATAAAATCTGATACCTGCGTCAACCAAAACCAAACCTATGGACAGACGAGAATTTTTAACGGCAAGGCGTAAAACAAAAAGTCAACCAAAGATTACCCCAAAGCCTTTTCGTACCAATTCGGGGATGCAGCCTTACAGCGGGCCCTGGACAATCAACGAAGTATCGCATTTGCTTAAGCGGACAATGTTTGGCGCCACAAAAGCTGATATCAATTATTTTTTATCCCGATCCATGTCGCAGGCAGTAGATGAGTTACTTAATCCGACTGCCCCTTTACCTGCACCTCCGGTGAAAGACTATAGCGGTGCAGATACTATAGCTGCCGGTCAAACCTGGGTTAACAACCCGACAATAAATGAAGATCTGAATAATGCAAGAACTGCTTCCTTCCGTAAATGGTGGGCAGGTGTAATGGTTGGTCAGGACAGGAGCATCCGTGAAAAACTCACTTTGTTCTGGGCTAATCATTTCGGAACGGAAACAGATACAATCTCTATTTCTCATTTTTCATATGGACATAATAAGTTACTAAGGCAGGATTGCCTTGGTAATTATAAACAAATGATAAAGGATGTAACGATAGATGCTGGTATGCTTCGTTACCTCAACGGTTACCTGAATGAAAAAAATGCACCCGATGAAAACTATGGGCGTGAGTTGCAGGAATTGTTTGCAATAGGTAAAGACCCGGTTACAAATGTTGCTCCTTATACTGAAGAAGATGTAAGAGCAGCGGCAAGGGTGTTGACGGGCTGGACAATTAACGAGACAACCTTTGCTGTTTATTTCGATGCTGAAAAGCACGATACGTCTAACAAGCAATTTTCTTCATTCTATGGAAATACTGTTGTTACAGGTCAATCTGGTGCTAACGGTGCATTGGAAACAGATGACCTTATTGATATGCTTTTTGAAAAAGATCATGTAGCAGAATTTATTTGCAGGAAAATATACAGGTGGTTTGTATACTATGATATAGATGCAGGTGATGAGCAGAATGTAATTCAACCGATGGCACAGATGCTTCGCGAAAATAATTACAATATAAAGCCGGTACTTTCTGCTTTATTTAAAAGTGAACACTTTTTTGATGTATTAAATCAGAGCTGTTTGATAAAAAGCCCAGTTGATCATGTAATAGGATGTGTGCGAGAATTCGGTGTTGTTTTTCCGGATAAAGTAACTCAATACCAGGATGCATATGGTATGTGGGAATTCCTTGCGGGCTGGACAGCGGAAATGAACCAGGATATTGGCAATCCTCCTGATGTATCCGGGTGGCCGGCTTATTACCAGGCACCACAGTTTCATGAAATATGGATCAACTCGGACACGCTACCAAAACGTAACCGTTTTACCGACACGATGATCACATACGGGCATACGATGGATAGCAGTACGCTGGTAATAGATACGCTGACTTTTACAGCACAATTGACTAATCCTTCTGACCCTAATGCGTTGGTAAATGATGTTGTATCGTTACTGTACAGAATGCCGATATCAGATGCAACAAAGCAAATGATTAAACAGCAGATATTGCTGAGTGGCCAGACATCTGATTATTACTGGACAAATGCATGGAATGCCTACTTGTCTGATCCGGCAAACATGACCAACAGAAATGTGATAAGCACAAGATTGAAAAGCTTTTATCAATATTTAATGAACATGGCTGAATACCAGCTATCCTGAAAAACCATAAACCAATACTATGAAGAGACGTGACTTTCTTCGCAACAGCGTACCTGCCGCAGCCATTTTCCCTGCTATCATTGATGGCTACTCAATCAAGGCCTTTAATAATAATTCACCTTTACTGCAGGCGTTGATGAACCCCGCGATTGATACAGACCATGTATTGGTCATTATTCAATTGGGTGGTGGTAACGATGGATTAAATATGGTTATACCCATATCAAACTATAGTGGTTACTATAATGCAAGAACAAATATCGCAATACCCGAAGCCCGTATATTAAAACTTAACGGTAATGCACAGACGGGCTTGCATCCGAAGATGACCGGTTTGCAAACACTTTATAATGAAGAAAAGCTGAATATCGTTCAGGCGGTAGGGTATCCCAATCCAAGTTTTTCTCATTTCCGCGATACAGATATATGGATGAGTGCCTCGGATTCAAATGTGAATGTGACGACAGGATGGACCGGACGGTACCTCGCTACTGAATATCCAAATTATCCAGAAGGATATCCGAATGCAACGATGAATGATCCGCTCGCAATACAGATTGGTTCTGTAAGCTCACTTGCATTGCAGGGGCCCAATATCAATATGGGAATGAGCATAACAGATCCAACCAGTTTTTATAACCTGATTAACGGAATTGAAGATCCTGTGCCGAATACACCTGCCGGGCATGAACTTGCATATATCCGTAAGATTGCTGAGCTTACCAATCAATATGCAACCCGTATAAAAGAAGCTGCAGGGTTGGTAGCGCAACAGGCGGCATATCCTGACGATAATAACCTGGCAGCGCAATTGCGTATTGTTTCAAGATTGGTAGCGGGTGGTTTAAAGACAAGAATTTATATGGTAAGCCATCATGGCTTCGATACACATTCCCAGCAAACAGAAAGCACCGATACAACAACAGGTAATCACGCAGTTTTATTATCAGAAGTGTCCGCTGCGATAAAAGCATTTATGGATGATTGCAAATACCTGAAGACAGAAGAACGTATAATAGGTATGACGTTTTCAGAATTCGGGCGAAGGATTAAATCGAATGGTAGTATGGGTACAGATCATGGGGCAGCTGCACCAATGCTTTTATTTGGGAAAAACGTAAAAAAGGGAATAATCGGAAATAATCCTGCAATGCCGACCGGTGCCAGTGTAAACGATAATATTCCTTTCCAATACGATTTCAGAAGTGTATACGCTTCTGTACTGGAAAAATGGTTTTGTGTTAAGCCTGCAGATTTACAAACGATTTTATTTAAAAATTTTCAGAGCCTTGATATCATCAACGATGCTTCGTGCACAGGTAATCCAAACGGACCGGTTGATGCAGGCGATAATCTTATCTCTAATTATCCCAATCCATTTACTGATACAACAACTATCCGCTATACTACCCGTGGTGGCCACACGATGATCCAGATAATTGATGCATTGGGCAGGGTAGTGCGTACACCACTTAATAACTCAAATCATGAACTGGGTAATTACAGCATAGTGTTTGATAGCACGGGTCTGCCTGCAGGTGTATATTATGCAAGATTACAAAATGGTACATTGCAACAAGTGAAACCGATATTGAAAGTAAGAGGCTGAGGCTGAAAGTCAAAAGTCAAAAGTCAAAAGTCAAAAGTCAAAGAAATAGTGAGTTTCCAAAGATCGGACATTTTTTAATTTTTAATTTTTGCTTTTAATGCTTTGCTTTGGGCAATGGAGATAACTTTTAATACACCTGCCTTATTGTTTCCGGCTATCAGTTTATTGTTGCTTGCATATACCAACAGATATCTCGCATTGGCCAATCTTATCCGCAAATTGCATGATGAATATGTAAAAGGGGAAAAGAACCATTTGCTACTGAAGCAAATCAAAATTCTCCGCATCCGGATCAATCTTGTACGCACGATGCAGGCTTCAGGTGTTTTTAGTTTCCTGTGTTGTGTTATTACTATGTATGGCGTGTACCAGCAGTGGATAAGTATGAACCACTACATATTTGCGTTAAGCTTGTTAAGCCTGCTTGCCTCATTAATTATTTCCCTGGTTGAAATATCGCAAAGTACTAAAGCATTGGAGTGGGAACTGAGCGATATGGAGGAACTTGAAAAGTCAAATTTCTTTTCTGATTTATGGGATAAAGGCGAAGAGAAAAAATAGTGTATAGTTGCTGGTTACAGTTTTCAGGTACATCCCGAACTTCATTTTTTTTGTTTGAATACTTATACTGCGATTGCTTTCATTTTCCTTTCGCCGATCTGCTGCCTCCACATTGCA
>JAEUVI010000163.1 GCA_016787105.1 Chitinophagaceae bacterium
TATTAAAGTATTGAAAGCAGCGCAAATCATCTTTGATGACGGGATTGGCTACCCGATTTTGCTGGGCGATGAAAAAAAGATAAAAGAACTGGCGCTTACCAACAATATTGATATCGAAGGTTTGCCGATTTTTGACAGCCGCAGCGATGCGACAGAGGAAAAACGGTTACAGTACTCTGAAATATTCCTGAAGAAAATGGGGCGCAAAGGTTTCAATGCGTATGAAGCAAGAAAAATAATGCGCGATAGGAATTATTTCGGATGTATGATGGTAGAATTCGGTGACGCGGATGCGATGATTTCCGGTTTAACAAAAAACTATCCTGATACAATACGGCCTGCGCTGCATACAATCGGCCTGGAAGAAGGTGTAAAACGGATTGCCGGAATGTACCTGATGCTTACTAAAAAAGGGCCGCTTTTCCTCGCAGACACAACGGTAAATTTTAACCCCACTGCTGAAGAACTGGCCGACATCACTTTAATGACTGCTAAAGAAATCCGCAATTTCAATATCATTCCGAGAATTGCCATGCTCAGTTATTCCAATTTTGGCAGCAGTAATTCACCTGAAGCAAAGCTGGTAGCACAGGCAAGAAAAATTGTAAAAGAAAAAATGCCGACCCTCATTGTAGATGGAGAAATGCAGGCCAGCGTAGCTTTCAGCAAAGAATTGATGAAAGAAAACTATCCTTTCAGCGAACTAGTAGATAAAGATGTAAACACGCTTATATTTCCCAACCTCGCATCCGGCAATATCGCTTATAATTTATTGAAAGAACTTGAGACCGCAGATGCAGTTGGCCCGATTTTGTTAGGCCTGAAAAAACCGGTGCATGTGTTGCAACTCGGCAGCTCTGTACGGAGTATTGTAAATATGGCACTGATAGCCGTAGTAGACGCTCAGATAAAATGCCAGGCACCATCTGAGGAAATAATCAAGCGTTCACCATGGTGGAAGCGTTTTAAAAAAAGCGAATAGAGACATACAGGAATTGTGGTTGATGGTTTAAGTAAAAAATGCTATAGCATGAATGATACCTGCAATAGTCATTTCAAAGTTTTCATCGTATTTTACAGCATATTATTTATATGAAGATTTTTGGTGAAATAGGTCGCTTTATACTGATGATAAAAGGTATGTTTTCCAAACCTGAAAACTGGAAAATGTATTGGAAAGAACTGATGCATCAATGCTCTGAAATCGGTTTTGGTTCGCTGGGTATTGTAGCAATTATTTCGTTTTTTATTGGTGCAGTATCTACTATACAAACCGCTTACCAGTTAGTCACGCCGTTGATTCCACTTTCAACTATTGCACAAATCGTTCGTGATACAGTTATTCTTGAGTTTGCCCCTACCCTCGTATGTATTGTACTTGCAGGTGTAGTAGGCAGTAAAATTGCCAGCGAATTGGGTAATATGCGTGTAAGCGAACAGATAGATGCACTGGAAATAATGGGCATCAATACCAAGGCATATCTCGTAATGCCAAAAATCGTTGCCTCGTTGATCATGATCCCATTGCTTGTAATACTTGCCATGGTACTCGGCATAATCGGTGGCCGCGTTGCGGGCAGTATGGCCGGCATACTGCCAGGCACCACATTTGACAAAGGTTTGCTGCAGGATTTCGTTCCTTATAATGTATTTTTCGCAATGGCAAAGGCATATACATTTTCATTTATTATTTCCAGCATACCAGCTTATTTCGGATATTATGTAAAAGGAGGTGCTTTGGAAATCGGGCAGTCAAGCACAAGGGCTGTAGTGGTAAGTTGTATATTGTTATTATTTGCAGATTATGTGTTATCAGCATTGTTGCTGTAATGTTCCGGGAAACAAAAATTCTGAATTTAACGAGTAAACGTTCCCCGCGGGGATTAGGTGCATGATAGAATTAAAAAACATAAGGAAATCATTTGATGGTCGTACTGTAATAGATGGCGCTACTGCTACCATGAAAGCGGGCCAGTGCAATCTTATAATCGGCGCAAGCGGAAGCGGCAAAACCGTTCTGATGAAGTGTATGGTTGGTCTGTTCGAACCGGATGAAGGTGAAATACTTTATGGCGGCCAGGACTTTACCGCAATGAACAACAAAGAGAAAACGGAAATACGGAAAGAGATTGGAATGCTCTTCCAGGGTTCGGCTTTATTTGACAGCCTGACTGTTGAGAAAAATATCATGTTCCCGCTCAACATGTTTACCGAATGGAGCCATCAGAAAAAACTGGAACGTGTAAATGAAGTACTGGCAAGGGTAAACCTTAAGGACACGAACAAAAAATTTCCTGCAGAACTAAGTGGGGGCATGAAAAAACGCGTAGGTATTGCACGGGCTATTGTATTAAACCCCAAATATCTTTTCTGCGATGAACCTAACTCTGGTCTTGACCCGCAAACCTCTCTTGTAATCGATAAACTGATTAAGGAGATAACAATAGAATATAACATCACCACGGTTGTAAATACCCATGATATGAACAGTGTGATGGAAATTGGCGACTACATCCTTTACATGCACAAGGGTAAAAAAGAATGGGAAGGCAGCAACAAGCAAATCATTTTTAGCAAAAACCAGTTGCTGAATGAATTTATTTTCGCTTCAGAATTTTTGCGGGATGCAAAAGAAATGCGCATGCTGGAAGAAACCGGAAAAATTCCGAATAACAGGAATATTGATGAAATGATTGGCCCGGAAAACCTGCCGAAAGGATAAATTTTCCGGACGCTTTGTTATATACCGGCTGTTATGAAAAAAATATTCTCCAGTTTTTTATTAGTCATTTTATTCACGCTTCTTTGTTCACACGAATTCTGGCTGCAGCCGGAAAAGTTTGTATATGACCAGGGAGAATGTATCAACATTCGTTTCAATGCAGGAGAAAATTTTGAAGGTGAAAACTGGAATGGTGATAAAGATAAAGTACAAAGCCTTGACTTTTACTTTGACAACTGGCAGGACACACTGAGCCCTGCTATGCTTTCTGAAAAAGGTGACTCACTGCAACTTTCATTGATGGATGAAGGCACAGCGATGGTCACATTCAACAGCAAAAATTCTTTTATTGAATTAGACTCCACAAAATTTCATGATTACCTCGCAGAAGATGGGCTCACTAATGCAATTGAATACCGGAAAGAACACAATGAAAGCGATAGTATGGGCCGCGAGTTTTACCAGCGTAGTGTAAAAACTATTTTACAGGTTGGAAAAAAATACTCAAACACGTTCAGTCAAAAAACAAAGCTTCCGCTTGATATTATCCCGCAATCGAACCCTTACAAACAAAAAGAAGGCGACACAATTGCTGTAAAAATTTATTTTAAAAAAGAAGTTTTAAAAAACACTCTTGTTAAAGTGTGGCACCGCGCTGGTAATAAAACAACAAAACTGGATTTACTGAGTGATGAGAATGGCGAAATCAGCTTTGAAATGGAAACTACCGGCGAATGGATGGTAAGCTGTGTAAAAATGGAGAGACTTGAAAACGATGACACGGCTCAGTGGCAGAGTTACTGGGGCAGTTGTACATGGGGATATGAATGAGTGGGAGCAGTTAGTCAGTAGTGCAGAGTCAGGAATTAAGAAGTTTGTGCAATTGGCAGTTTCCAATTACCACGATTTTCGTAACTGCTGACTGCAAATGGTCAATTATAACCTCTTTGGTTGATAGCGAACAGAACGTGGAAGAGTGCGACGCAACGGAAGTTCAATCAAGGCTCAAAAGCTGGTTACAAAAACCTCAAACTTCAACAAAAAAACTGACCGCAATCCCTTACTTTTGGCCTCCCGATAGTTATCGGAATTAAAATTAATTATGAGCATATTAGTTAATAAAAATTCGAAAATCCTTGTACAGGGTTTTACTGGTACTGAAGGTACTTTTCATGCTACGCAAATGATTGAATATGGAACGAATGTGGTTGGTGGTGTAACGCCCGGCAAAGGTGGTGGCACACACCTGGACAGGCCAATATTCAATACCGTTTCTGATTGTGTGAAATCAACAGGGGCAGATGTAAGTATCATCTTCGTACCACCTGCTTTTGCGGGGGATGCTATCATGGAATCTGCGGAAGCTGGTATCGGTTTGATAGTTTGTATTACCGAAGGTATTCCTACACAGGATATGGTGAAAGTGAAAAATTTTCTTCAGGGTAAAAAAACAAGATTGATTGGGCCTAACTGCCCCGGTGTAATAACTGCTGATGAATGTAAAGTAGGCATCATGCCCGGATTTGTTTTCAAAAAAGGGCGCATTGGTATTGTTTCCAAATCAGGAACATTGACGTATGAAGCAGCTGACCAGGTAGCGAAAGCAGGACTGGGTATTTCAACCGCTGTTGGTATTGGTGGCGACCCGATTATCGGAACTCCGACACGTGATGCAGTTGAGCTTTTTATGAATGATCCTGAAACAGATGCTATCGTAATGATTGGTGAAATTGGTGGTGGTATGGAAGCTGAAGCTGCAAGATGGATAAAAGCCAATGGCAATAAAAAACCGGTTGTTGGTTTTATTGCTGGCCAAACAGCGCCTCCCGGCCGTCGTATGGGCCATGCTGGTGCCATTATTGGTGGTGCAGAAGATACAGCAGCAGCAAAAATGAAAATAATGAAAGAGTGCGGCATTCATGTGGTAAGCAGCCCTGCGGACATTGGTAAGACAATGGCAGAAGTGATCAAGTAGCCCCATCCCCTAAAGGGGAGTAATATAGTTTAAGATAAACGAACCCTCTTCAAAAAATGAAGAGGGTTCGTTGTTATTGATAGTTTATATCACCCCTTTAGGGGCTGAGGCTACTCACAGTTACGGATAAAACGGGCCAGTTCATCTTTACTGCTTCTGAAGCTCAAACCATCCGAAACACAGTAATAATTTTGCTTGTCAATTGTTTTAGCATAC
>JAEUVI010000180.1 GCA_016787105.1 Chitinophagaceae bacterium
GTTTTCCACTCCTCTGAAACTTTTCCCTTTAATAAGTCTGGAACATGCGTATGAAACTATTAACCTTTACGGTTATATCATTACTGTTTTCATTGTATTCATCTGCACAGGTGCTTTGGGATGGAGGAGGAGATGGAACATCATGGGATGATCCATTGAACTGGCAGGGAGATATTGTCCCGGTACCAACAGACGATGTTGTTTTAGATAACTCAATTTTTACAACTTATTATGAAGTGAGTTTGCCTGCAGGAGCAGTTACAGTTTTTATTAATTCACTTACTATCACACCAGGTATCGGGGAAAATATTTTACTTACTATTCCTGCTACTAATACGGCAAGTCCCGGCCTTAGTGTAACCGGCCCTGGTGATGCGTTGATTCTTGATAATGGGGCGATACTTACAAATTCTACAGGAACGCCAGCAGGTGGAGTTGGATTATCTATCACAAATACATTCCGTATCAATAATGGCGGACATTATATTCATAACAATATACGGGCAAATGCATCTATCGTGTCGCAACTATCTGCAGCAGCCGGTACAGAACTTGGTATATTCGAATATGATGTGCCATCTACAGCAGTTTATAATATAGCCGGTGCGCCACAGCATTATGGTACGTTAATTTTATCTAGCGTAGCATCAGGAAGTAATGCGTCTTATCGTATTGCGACAGGCGCAGGAACTATGAATGTTTATGGAAACTTTCAGATTGCAACCGCAACCTTTTTCAGCAATGCTTCCGCTAGCAATATCAATGTAGCTGGAAATTTCATTATGCAAAATGGAACTTCTGCGGATCTTTCAAGTGCTGCTAATAGTCCACTATTGCAGGTACGGGGAAATTTTAACGCTGCCGGAAACATTACTGAATCCGGAACTGGAAACCCTGTTATCGAATTAAACGGTATAGCCAATCAGAACCTTACTGTAACCGGTTTGATAACGGGAGACAATCTTGATTTTGTTATTAATAAAAGCAGTACGGTTAATTTGCTCTCCAATATTTTTTTACCGGATGATTTTTTATTGCAATCGGGAACACTTAATCTTTCGGCTACTGCTGCTCCTAATAAATTGGGTGTAAAGGGTGATTTCACTGTAGCAGGATTGATTACAGAAACAGGCACCGGTTTCCCATCAATAGAATTGAATGGCAATGCCAACCAGAATGTAACAGTAACAGGCACTATCACAGGAAACAATCTTGATTTTAAATTGAATAATGCTGCAGGCGCTACATTGCTTGCAGATTTGGTGTTGCCCTATTTTTATTCCATTGTTTCCGGCAATATTACGTTGGGGAATTTTTCACTGACTACAACCTATGTAAATCAATCTGCTTCTGCACCGTTGGTAACCAACCATATTATTACCAATGGTACAGGTTTTTTAGTTATACCAAATGTTGGTGCAGCACAAGCTGTGTTTCCGGTGGGTGTGGATGCAACGTCGGTAAATACAGTTGAAATATCAAATGGCGGAGGCCTTACTTATTATATCAGGGTGGTGGATGGAATTGCCCCGGCAATAGCCAACCCGCTTTTGGCTATAAACAAGACCTGGATAATAAATACCAGTCCCGTATCAGCACCTGCTACACCTGCTAATGTAACTTTTACATATTATAACGGGCAAGGTCAATCCGGATTTAACTATGGTGCCAAAGTAGATGTTGGTCAGCATACGATGTCGGCATGGAGCATAATACGTACCAATCTTGACCCGATAATAAACTCAGGTGAGTATCGTATCGTCACAACTATTACTTCATTCGATACACCATTTATCGTTGGAAACCGCGGCGCTATTCTTCCTATAGATTTCTTCATTGCATGTAAAGCATTTAAAAATAATGATACGGGAATTATTACATGGAAAATTGAAAGCAGTGAAAGTGTCGCGTCATTTGAAGTAGAAAAATCTGTTGATAATGGGGCTTTCCGTTCAATTGCATCTGTGGAGGCTCAAAGTAAGAAACTTGAGTATAGCTTCGATGACAAATCATTGGATGCGGGTTCAAATCTGTATAGGATTAAAACAGTTTTACTGGATGGTAAAATAAGGTATTCGAATACTGTGGCTGTAATTCATAACGCTAAAAAAATATTGATTACATCTGTTTCGCCAAACCCGGTGCAATCGGGTACAACTATAACCATAAGTTCTCCTGCAAGAGCGTCTATGCGTTTCATATTGTATGATATGCAGGGAAAGATTGTAAAACAATGGCAGCAACCCCTTGTAGAAGGAACTAATAATATGACACTGCAGATGGATACCTTCAGAACAGGTATTTATATCCTTGCAGGTACTGATGGAAATATAAAGACTAATACGATTAGAATAGCTAAGCAATAGGTGAAATTATTCATAAGCCTAGCGTCTTGCTTATCGCACTCACATTTCTTTTGGAACGGG